>JBFISM010000008.1:0-52442 GCA_041608535.1 Acidimicrobiia bacterium | reverse complement strand
TCGTCGGACTGGACATCGTCGGAGACAAGCTGATGGAGGTGAACGTCTTCAGCCCAGGCGGGTTGGGCAGCGTGCGCCACCTCTACGAGATCGACTTCACCTCCCAGGTCATCGACGCTCTGGAACACAAGGTGACTCTCCGCAACTACTACGGACACACGCTGGAGAACACAACGCTTGCCGTGATGTGAGGGGAGAAGCACACGGCAACCTTGGCCACGTCACACGCCTACGCGACTTCCAAGCGACGTCCAAGCCCGGTGACATAGCGTGTCGTGGGAGCGTCGAAGGGCGACGCCTCGCATGCACTGGAGGGGGCCATGGCCACCACATCCATCCGTCGCCGGGCGGCGCTAGGCGCGATCTTTCTCCTGGCCACCCTGGTTGCTGCGCCGGCATCGGCGTCGGCCGGGGAGGACTGCTACCGGGTGAACGCCAAAGCAACCACTGTGATGGACCCTGCAACGGGTGTCTTCTCGGGTACGGCCCATTTCTTCTTGAACGGGATATCGCAAGCCGTGCCGGCATCGGCGTGGGCTACCGGGCCCACGTCGAGCGTCCATGTGTTCGAGTTCGATCAAGGCACGATCGTGACGGAGGACATTCTGATCCTGGTGCCGGTCCACCCCGACGACGGCATCTATTCATTGCAGTCCAAGCTGTTCGTCACCGCAGGCGGTTCGGGCAGGATGCAGCTCGCACCCTCCAGCCGGATCGACCTGGTGAACGGTATCGCCACTTGGACGGGCAAAGGATCGATCTGTTTCGCCTGACACGTCGTGAGAGATCTGCCTCGGCGGCAGCGCCGGAGCGCCGCTGCCGAGGCATTCCCTCCCGGGGCAGCCTTTCAGAAGCTGCTAGCCGAGGCGAGGCGGAGCCCGGTGACCTCGGCCCGGGTTACCACGAGCTCGGTGTTCTTGCCTGAGCGGTCCTGGCAGACGATGCTGAGCGTTGTCGGTTCGGACACTGTGACCACCGCCGACCAGCTCAAGGGCACGTATCCGGAGCGGGCACCGACGTGGACGACTGCCTTGGAGGCGCCGGTGGGGGACGAGTACGACCCACCGATGGTGCACTCCACCTGAGCCTCGACACCGGTGGCGTTCAACAGGGTGACGGTGGGCCACAACGCATAGGCACCGGCCGTGGGCATAGACACCGTGGTGATCCCCACCACAGCTCCCGAGTTCGGCAGCGTCACCGACGGCGTGGCGACGTGGCTGTACCCGTCGACGTCGCTCTCACCGGCCGGACCCTGCTCACCTTGCGGTCCTGCGGGACCCTGCGGGCCGACCGGACCCTGCTCACCTTGGGGGCCCTGCTCACCTTGGGCACCCTGCTCGCCTTGGGGACCCTGCTCGCCCTGAGGGCCGGTCGGACCTTGGAGACCGGTCGGACCCTCTTCACCACGGGGACCTGCCAGTCCCCGCTCACCTTGGGAACCTGGCTCACCTCGTGGTCCTTGCAAACCCGGTTCACCTTGCGGGCCTGCCGGGCCCTGCTCACCTTGCGGTCCCTGCTCACCTTGCGGCCCCTGCTCACCTTGCGGCCCCTGCTCACCTTGCGGCCCCTGCGGACCCACGGCGCCCTGCTCGCCGGGGGTTCCATCACTGCCGGCGGGACCCTCGGGACCAGCGGTGCCCTTGAGATCGTCAGGGGTCAGACCCTGCAGCGTTCCGGCGTCGGCAGCTTGCGACTTCGCAAAGCGGTGGAAGAACGCCGCCACCTCCTGGCGGGTGACGTCATCCTGCGGGCAGAACTTCGTGTTCGCCGGCGGGTTGCACCCCTTGGTGATGCCGTGCTCCGCCAGCCACTGGATGTCGTCGTGGAAGATGTTCGAATCCGGCACGTCGATGAAACGCGACGATGCACCCACCACAGACGGAACCGCAACCGCAACCGCGATGAGCGTCACTACGATCCCGGACTTGTGAAGACGCGCAGAACGCACGCCTCTCTTGAACAGCTTCGACAGCCTCGACCCCACGTCGACCATCTTTCCCCCAATATTTCTGTGTACCCGCCCAGGTCGTCCCAACCTGCGCTTCCCTACCGATGCCATCGTCTGACGACCTGGAAAGTCCCGCATGGTCAGATCTGATGAATCCGAAGTAACGCGCCCGGCCCATTTCGCCCCGGGGCCTGGGCAGCCGTGGTGAAGGACCTGCAAACATCGCCGGGCGAGCCACCGGAGCTACGAATGGCCACCCGATCCCAGCTCCGTCTGCCAGGACTACGCCCATCTGGCCCTCGCCGTCTTGGCCGTGCCGGCACGCTACGTGAGTGGCTACGTGTACGCCGCCGATGCATCATCGGGCGATCAGCCTGACGACGACGAGGGGAACGTATCGACCCATGCCTGGGTCCAGATCTCGGTGCCCGGTTTTGGGTGGTGGGGCCTCGACCCGACCAACCAACGGGAAGTGGGGGAGCAGCACGTCAAGATCGCACACGGCCGCGACTACGAGGACGTGACGCCATTGCGAGGCGTGTACCACGGTGAGGCCGAGTCCGGGGGGCTGGAGGTCGGTGTGACGATGAGCCGCTCGGCGCTCGATCCCTACGCCATGCAGCCACGACCGGTGTACGTGCGCCGAAGCGGGCAGGAAGCACACCAACGGCAGCAACAACAGCAGTGATCTTTGTGCGCTGCGATGCGGCGACTCCGCGCATCGCTGGAGCCCGGACCGGCCAGGGACCCTGCGGCTGCGGTCGCACGACCAGTATCGTCGTCGGGATGCTCCGCCCCGCGTCTGCTTCGTGATGGCACTCTCCCATCGGGTCGACCTGGTCAGACTGCCGCGACGATCCACGGCGCCACTCATCGCGATCCTGCGTCGTGTCGGCTTTGCGGTTGGGCTGGTCATCTTCGTTGCGATCGTCGTCCGGGTCGGACGCAGCGGATATGTCGACGTGACCGGCGATCCAATCAGTCTGCTGGATGCGATCTATTACGCATCGGTCACCGTCACCACGACCGGATACGGCGACATCACCGCGATCAGCAACGGGGCGAGGCTGGCGACCACCCTGCTCATCACTCCGGCTCGTATCATCTTTCTCATCCTGGTTGTCGGCACCACGGTGGAGGTGCTCACTGATCAGTCGCGGCAGCTACTGCTGACCCGGCGTTGGAGGCAGCGCGTGAACGATCATTACGTCATCTGCGGCTTTGGAGCCACCGGGCAGAGCGCCGCCGACGACCTCGTCCGCCGCGGCGTCGATCCCACGTCGATCGTTGCTGTCGATCTGAGCTCGGAAGCGGTGCAACGCGCCACGAGCGAGGGCTTCGTGGCGATTCAGGGCGACGCCGCCCAGAACGCCGTGCTCGATCAGGCGGCCATCGACAGGGCACGGGCGGTGGTGATCACGCCGAACAGAGACGACACGGCCGTTCTGATCACGCTCACGGTGCGGGAACGCAACCCGAAGGCTCACATCGTCGCCGGGGGCAGGGAGCAAGAGAACCTCCACCTGCTCCGTCAAGGGGGCGCCGATCAGGTGATCGACGCCACGGCCGCCGTGGGCCGGATGCTCGGTCTGGCCACCCACGCCCCTTCCACCGTCCGAGTGTTGGACGACCTCCTCGATGTGGGCACCGGTCTCGAGCTCGTCGAGACCGAGCCCGACACGACTGGCGAGCGTCCGGCGGTTCCCCACGGGGCGACGCTCGTCGCCATCGTCCGCGGGGGCCGGCGACTGCGCCCCGATGAGTTGGAGCGAGCCATGATCGAATCGACCGACCGCCTCGTCGTGCTGCGCGAGAGCGAGGGGGAGAAGCTGTGATCGATGGTGTGATGAACGACACTGCGGGTCGTGTCGTCCCCGGGACCGAACGGTGACCCAGGTCGACATCGCACTCGCCGCCGGGGCCAAGCTCGGGGAGTGCCCCCTGTGGAGTCCAGAGGATCATCGCCTCTACTGGATCGACATCGAAGGCCGCAACGTGCACCGTTTCGATCCGGGTACGGGGAGCGACGAGCGGCGGACGTTGCCGGGCCGGCCCGGGTCGATGGTGCGAACGGCCACGGCGGGTCGTCTGCTCATCGCCATGGAGACCAAGCTGGTGTGGTTCGATTTCGCATCCGGCGGCGTGGAGCCGTGGATCCAGGTCGAGCAGCCGGGTACCGGGAACCGGCTCAACGACGGCCGGACCGACCCCATCGGGAGGTATTGGGTTGGTTCCATGTTCGCCGACGTGTCGGCCGGTCGGCACAGCGGCCACCTCCATCGCATCGAGGCCGATGGCACGGTGACGACGGTGCGTCACGAGATCGGAGTCACCAACGGCATCGCGTTCGACCCGGAGCGTGGTCGCATGTACTTCGCCGACACGTTGTGCAACACGGTCTGGCGGTATGACTACGACGCAGCGAGCGGCGAGCGACGCAACGAGACTGTCTTCATCGATTTCTCGCAGTTCAACGGCAGCCCGGACGGGGCGTGCGTCGACGCCGAGGGCTGTTACTGGGTGGCGGCCGTGTGGGCGTGGTCGGTGATGCGCTTCACTCCCGATGGGGAGCTCGACCGGACGATCGCTCTCCCGGTGGAGGCGCCGACGATGCCGGCTTTCGGCGGTCCGGACCTGGAGACGTTGTACGTGACGTCGATATCCACAGGTGGCAGCCGTACGCCGTCACCGAACCAGGCTCACCCCGGCTCCCTCGTTGCCATCGACACCGGGGTCAGCGGCCGGGTCGATGCCCCGTTCTCATCGCCTCGCTGAACGCTTCCGGCCCAGGCTGAACGGACAGCGGTCAGGCGTCGCAACCCGGGGTGCGGTGGTCACCTGCTCTCGCTCAGCTCGAAGAGGTGTCCGTCGGGGTCACGGAAGAAGCAGCGGATCTCGCTCCCGTGATCGTACGGCGGGGTGAGGAACTCGGCCCCACGTTCCCGCAGTGTCTCGTACGCCGCCCGGCAGTCGGGGACCTTGATGGTGAACGCATGAGCGACCCGGTCCGGATCGGCCGGCGGAGCAAACATGATGGTGGGCTTGTCGGGTGTCGGACCACCCCCGGTCACGACGAGCAACCAGGTGCCGGTGAAGCTGAAGACGGCGGACGTCCCGCCGTACGTACGATCGAGAGTGGCGCCCAGCACATCTCGGTACCAGCCGACTGCGCTCTCGAAATCGCGCACCACGAGGATGTGGGTGAGGGGCATGTCGTCGGTGGGAAACTCGCTCATTTCGCTCTCGGTGCGGGTCGGCTCGATCACCGACGCTAGTACTCGGGATGCCAGGATGGCCGCGCACAGCGAAGGAGATGTTGTTGATGGCCATCGTCGATCTGACCGTCGAGCTCTCGGAGCACACTTTCAGTCCGCCCTCGGTCAATCAGCCGATCGGCATCACGGTGTTCACCAAGGAGCCCGGGTGGCAGGCAACCAAAGTGGATCTCATGCTGCACTCGGGCTCGCATGTCGACTTCTCCAAGCACTACCGCAGCGATGGTGAGACCGCCGAGTCGGTCACGCTCGATCGGGTGACGGGGCCGGCGATTGTCCTCGACCTGGGTGACGTTCCGCCGAACACCGCCATAACGCCGGATCTCCTCGACGCACGTGCGCCGGCGTTCGAGCCCGGAGACATCATCCTCATTCGCACGGGCTGGACGGACGAAGCCTGGGGTGACTTTCCGCGCTACTACGTGGAGTCGCCGTGGTGTGAGCCCGCAGCCGCCGAATGGCTGGTGTCACATGCTCCCAAGGCGGTGGGCTTCGACTGCTTCTCCGAACAGGCGGCCCGGCGTCCCGACTACCGGCCCGAGGAGTTCCACGTCCACCGCATCGTCGGTGACGCCGGCGCCATCCTCATGCAGCAGCTGACGCGTCTGCATCTGCTTCCGGTGGGACGGCGCTTTGACTTCTATGCGCCATTTCTGGCCGTCACCGGTGCGGAAGGTGCCCCTGCCCGGTTCTTCGCGATCATCGACGACTGAGCCGCCGCACGGGCTCGCTCACGGCTCGTATTGCTCGATGAGGATGGCCCAGCCCGCGGAGTTGTCACGGCGCAGCGGGAGGATCTGCTGGTACTCGGGGGAGTGATACCACTTCTCGTAGTCCTCGCGTGAGTCGAACTCGAGCACAACCGTCCGGGCGCCGGGCTCGCCCTCGACCACCTCGCCGGACCCTGCGACGAGCCGGCGAGCCAAACCTTCTTGCGTCGCTCCCACCAGTTTGGGGTAGTCGGCGTACGCCTCGGGATCGGTGACGGTGTAGTTGGTGACGAAATACCACTTGCCCACGTGGTCTACCTCCCACTCGTTGCGGGAAGCGTCGCTGCCAGCCTCGGCTCCCGTCAAGTCGCTTGCACAGGGCGACGCCTGGGAGAATCGTGCGGTGAGCAACCTCAGCACGCTGACCACCGACTTGTACCAACTCACGATGGCGCAGGTGTACTTCCGGCTGGGCATCCACGAGGACCGTGCTCAGTTCGACCACTTCTTCCGCAGCTACCCCGACTACGGCGGCCATCAGGCCGGCTTCTGCGTTGCGGCCGGTCTCGCCGGTCTCGTGGATTGGCTCCGCACCGCGCGATTCACCTCGGACGAGATCGAGTATCTGCGCACCTTGCACGGGCGATCCGGACAGCGCTTGTTCGGTGAGCGCTTCCTCGGCTGGCTCGCTTCACTGGCAATCATCGATGGGATCCGCGTCGATGCCGTCCCCGAGGGTCGCATCGTCCACGCCAACGCCCCCATGACCGTCGTGACCGGCCCGCTTGCCTCCGTCCAGATACTCGAGACGGCGCTGCTCAACCTCTTGAACTACCCAACACTCATCGCCACCAAGGCAGCCCGGGTCGCACAGAGCGCCCGCGGGCGGCCGGTCTTCGAGTTCGGTCTGCGCCGTGTGGCCACGGGTGCCGGCGACACGGCAGCTCGGGCCGCACTCATCGGTGGCGCTGCGTTCACGTCGAACGTATCGGCCTCCCGGCTGACGGGCATCGATCCGAAGGGGACACACGCCCACAGTCTGGTGCAGGCCATGATGGCTATGGGGGAGGGCGAGCTCGGGGCCTTTGCGGCCTACGCCGACGTCTACCCAGACGATTGCCTGCTGCTGGTGGACACGGTCGACACCCTCGAATCTGGCGTGCCCAACGCGATACAGGTGTTCCAGCAACTCCGCAGCGCAGGCCACGAGCCGGTCGGCATCCGGCTCGATTCAGGCGATCTCGCCCATCTTGCGGTTCGCTCCGCGCAGATGCTCGATGCCGCGGGCTTCGGTGACACGACCATCGTGCTCTCCGGAGGACTCGACGAGATGTCCATATGGCAGATACTGACACAAATCGACCAAGAGGCCGGTCGCTACGGTCTCGACCCGTCCGACGTCGTGCAAAGGCTCACGTTCGGGGTCGGCACCAGCCTGATCACATCTGAGGGCGATCCGGCGCTCGATGGGGTCTACAAGCTCGTCGCCATCGAAACCGAGGCGGGGTGGCAACCGGCGATCAAGGTCAGCGAGAGCCCGGCCAAGGTTCCCAATCCAGGACGCAAGGAGCTGCTGCGGGTGTACGACCGGCGCGGCATCGCCACTGCCGACGTGCTCGCCGTCGCCGACGAAGACCTCGACGACCTCTTTGCGGCACCGTTGGTACTGCGTCACCCCGTTGAGGCGAGCAGCCAACGCACCGTTGCACCCGACGACACGACGAGTCACGAGCGGTTGCTCGAGACCGTCATCGACGGCGGGGAAGTGGTGGTCGACCTGCCCCCACTCGACGTGGCGCGGCGGCGGCGCAACCTCGACCTGGAACGCCTCGACGAAGGTGTGCGGCGACTCGTCAATCCACACATCTACCACGTGTCGTTGACCCAGCGGCTCTGGGAGCTCAAGCAGCAGCTCATCGAGAGCGCAGGTTGAGCCAGGAGACGAGGTCGCACACAGACCGCCGCAGTGGGCCGCGGACGTGCAGCGTGCAGCGCCTCACACCAGGGTGACTCCGCTCGCCACCAGCTCCTGCTCCGCCGCAGCGCTGTCACCCGGTTCGAGATTGACTGCGGCCGTTGCCGAGAGATCCACAGTGGTGTCGAAGCCGAGCCCGGCCGCATCGGTAGCCGTTTCTTTGACGCAGTAGTCGAGTGCCAGACCCACGACATTGACCCGCTCCACCCCGGCATCTCGGAGCAATCCGGCGAGTTCGGTGGGCGATGCGGCACCGGTGACCGGGTCACGTACGGTGAACCCGGAGTATCCGTCCTCCCCACCGATCCCCTTTCGCACCACCGGCCCGGACACGATCAGGGTCGGATGCAATTCCGCCCCCCACGTGTCGGCGACGCAGTGGACCGGCCACACCCCGCCGTCCTTGGCGAAGTGCGGTGTCGACGGCGGGTGCCAATCCTGGGTGTAGAACACCGGGGAGCCGGCGGCCATGGCCTGCTCGATCTCCCGGTTGACCACAGGTACCACGTCTTCACCGCCGGGGACGTAGAGCCCACCCTGTGGGTCGGCGAAGTCGTTCTGCATGTCAACGACGATGAGCCCGGTGCCGCGTCCGTACTCCATGTGGTCAGGCTATCCGGTGCCGGTCGTGCGTGCTGCGGATCTCACGCCCCGACTGGAGCCAGTGTCTCCTCCGGCTCGGGTTGTGCGGCGACCGCACGCAGCTTGCCCTGAGCCCTGTCTCTGGCATACAGACCCCAAGCGGCCGCCGTGGCGATCACGACGACGAAGAACGCTCTTGGCCAGGCAACGAGTGGATCGATGAGTTGGCTCACCCCGATCTCTGCCTCGAGAACCCGTTCGACCGCCCATCCCAGAGCGACGATGGCGAGCAACCCGGATGCGACATACATCGCACGCTCATACACCCGAGTGCGCCGGGCCAGGAACAGCGCCGGGAAGACGAGCAGGATTATCACCGCCTGGCCGATCTCGATCCCCACGTTGAAGCCGAGCAGCGAGGCGACACGCTGGCTGCGATCCAGGCCGAGATCAGAGAGGAGACCGGCAAATCCAAACCCGTGGAACAGCCCAAAACCGAATGCCATGAGCCATTCCTTGTTGGGAAAGAGCGGTCTGATGTTGTGCAATGCCGCCAAGGCGATCGATATGGCGATCACCGCCTCGACGAGCTTGGTGGGCAGCTCGACGATGCCAAATCCGCCGAGAGCGAGGGTGATGGAATGCGCCACGGTGAACATCGATACGATCTTGAGCACTCGCCACAGGGAGGAGCCGAACGTCGGCGCCGGTTGCCATCTCCGTCCGGCGGTGAACACCAACACCGAGGGCAGAACCAGAGCGAGCACGAACAGGATGTGGTCCGTGCCGATCCGGATGTGCTGGATACCGAGGCCGGTCACGGCAGCCATGCCCTTCCAGAACGATGCTTCGGCCAGTGAGACCACCTGCGTGGTGCTTCCCGGCGTGTAGCGAAGCAAACCGCGTGCCTCGTTCTGGAATGTCCCCGACTGCCAGTCGGTTTCGATGATCAGCAGCGCGTCCCGGTCCGGGTTCTGATGCAGGACCGCATCGAAGAAGACCGTGAACTCTCGGGGCGATTGGTCGAAGGTACGACCCAGCTCGAACTCGAAGATGCCATACGAGCCCGGTGGGAATTCGAGCACCCGCCAACCATGGAACTCGATGGGCCAGGTGGTCACCCCGTCACCGACCGAGAAGTGCTCGAGGATGTAGGTATGGATCTCATCGAGGTTGGCCGCGATCGCCGTGTGCATACCGGTTTCGTCCTCCGGGATGGACAGCCCGGTCGCGGCATTGATGTCCGCAACAGGAATCTGCACTTCACCGGCGATCTCGGTGTCGAAGATCTCGAAGTAGATGTAGCTCTGCTCACCGGTGTGAGCGTCGGCGCGGGATACGAGAGCGATCAGCCACACGAGCGACACCCCAAGCGCCACCAGCGTTGCCGTGGCCATCCGTGCCCGCAGCGGCATCTGTCCCCCTCGCATTCTCAGCGGCACGTGTTCCGCGCTCGCCCCAACCTACCTGCCGCACGATCGCTAGTCATCCGGCGGCAACGCCAGCCCCGTCAGCACGAGTTCGGGGTACCAATCCACTCGCACCAGAAAGCTGCGGTCGGGCGGGTATCTCTCATCGAGACGTGATGTGAACCCAGCGTGGAAGCCGCCGGCGGCCGGTTGCAGGCTCACGGCGTCGAACCCGAAGAAGGCACCGATGCGCGGAAAGAACGCCTTGTACACGCTTTCCTTGGCCGAGAACATCGCCACGATGCGGTCGCTCAGCTCCGGCTCGGCCAGACCCTCCAGGCTGCTGCGCTCTTCGCCGAAGACGATCTGATCCTTCACGTCCGTCATGGGGCGGCGTCGCTCGAGGTCGACACCGATGCCGCCAAAGGCTTCCGCCAGCGCCACGGCTGCAACCGCGTATCCGGCGGTGTGGGTGATCGATCCGACGACTCCGGGGGGCCACAGCGGCTCGCGATGATCGCCCCGCAGGACCGGCCCCGCAGGCATTCCGAGCTGGTGAAGTGCCGCATGCGCTGCCCTTCTCCCCATGCGGAACGACGCCACGCGACGGTGCGTCGTGCGCGGATGGAGCAGAGCTTCCTCTCGCGGATCGAGGGCCGCACGAGGATCGAGTGGATCGTCGTCACTCGGCCCGTGGACGACCGAGAAAGCCACCCCGGCGGGGAATGGCGAGACGAGGTTCAGCGGCGGCACGACCCCAGGATACGAACCGCCTCGACAGCATCCCGCACACATCTAGGCTGCGCTGCGGAAGGGCACCCCACCGCCCGGGACCTCGACGTACGGCTTGGAGGAGACCGGACGATGTCGCGTTCTGGCGATTTCTCTCTGTCACCGCTCAATGCGGCAGAGCTGGACGCTGTGAAAACGCGCCTTGCGGCGGCTACCGGACGCCCGGACGTGGTCGAGGACGTCTATCCGCTGTCCCCCGTCCAGGAGGCGATGCTCTTCCAAGCGCTCGCCAGCGATGTCGACGATCTCTACATCGTGCAGCAGCGGCTGGCGATCGACGGCCCCCTCGACGTCGCCGTATTCGAGAGGGCCTGGCAATTCTCCATCGACCGGCACCCGGCCTTGCGCACCGTGTTCTTCTGGGACCACGAAGGTCCTCCCGCGCAGGTGGTGTGCCGCACCGTCGAGGTGGACATCGAGGTCGTCGACGTCTCTGCCGCGGCCAACAGCGCCGCAGCGATCGAAGAGCGCGTCGTGGAGGACCGCGGGAACCGGTTCGGCTTTGCGACACCGCCGCTCATGCGCCTCGTGCTGTTCCGGCTTGCGGACGACCGTCACGAGTTGCTGTGGAGCCAGCATCACCTTCTCGAGGATGGATGGTCGGCGAGCAATGTTCTCCGCGAGGTGTTCGACACGTACGAGGCGCTGGCAGCGGGGCGGAGCCCAGAACCCGCACCGGCGCGACCGTATCGCGAGTACATCGAATGGCTGGTCTCTCTAGACGAACGCAGCAGCGAGGACTTCTGGAGGCAGCAGTTTGCCGGGTTCATCGAGCCCACAGCCGTCACGACACCCGACGAAGCCGGGGTACGCCGCTATGTCCGTTTGGCGAAGACGCTCGATCGGGCATTGAGCGACGGCGTTCGCGAGTTTGCGCGGTCCGCACAGCTGACGCTCAACACGGTGCTCACCGGAGCTCTGGCGATCGTGCTGGGTCGGTACACCGATCGTGACGACGTTGCTTTCGGTGTGGTTGCCGCCGGACGTCTCGCCACCCTTCGTGACGTCGAGCTGATGGTGGGCATGTTCATCAACACCCTCGTCCTCCGTACCCACATCGAGGACCGCAGCAACGTACGAGCTTGGCTCACCGCCCTCCAGCTACGGCAAGCCGAGATCATCGAGCACGAGCACACCCCGCTTCCCGACGTCCAGGCGTGGAGCGCACTCGAGCCGGGCGTACCGCTCACCGACACGCTCTTCGCCTACTGGAACTTCGACGCAGCCGACGAGGCCCCCGATCGCGTGGTGCGATACCGCACGATCGAGGGATACGGACGCACGGGCTTTCCCTTGTCCATGACGATCGAAGGTTCGGACCCGCTGCGGATTGCTCTCGACTTCGATGCGGCTGATCTCGATGAGGACATGGGTCGCAGAATGCTCGATCACTTCGCCCAGATCCTGGCCGCGATGATCACCGACCCCGGGGCCCAGGTCGGGGAGCTCGAGATGCTCACTGCATCGGAGTACGAAGCGCTCGCCCGCTACAACGACACCACGCAGCCGCTTCGTCATGCGACCGTCCTCGAAGCATTCCGCAGCCAGATGGCCATCGATTCGGCGCGGCCCGCCGTCGTCTCCGGGGACGACTCTCTCAGCTATGCCGAGCTCGACGAGCAGAGTGATCGGGTAGCGGCCTTCGTCGCCCAGCGCAGCGTTGGTGGCCGGATTGCGATCTACATGGATCGGTCGGCGGATCTGCTCGTGGCGATGCTCGGCGTGCTCAAGGCCGGCGCCGCCTACGTACCCATCGACACCAGCTATCCCGTCGATCGGGTGGCGTTCCTCCTCGAGGATGCCGCGACTCGGCTCGTCATCACCACCGACAGTCTGATCGACCAGCTCCCGGCCACCGCAGCCGAAGCCGTGACGCTGCGTCGTGCAGTGCAAGCGGCGGACGAGCTGCCGTTCGTGTGGATCGACCAGGACACCGCGGCGTACGTGATGTACACCTCCGGGTCCACGGGCCGACCAAAAGGTGTGATCGTCACCCATGGCAACCTCGTCAACTATGTCGCGTGGGCTGCGGAGAGCTACGGCGTGGGCAAAGCCAACGACTTCCCGCTGTACTCGTCGATTGGGTTCGATCTCACGGTGACGTCGCTGTTTGTGCCTCTGGTATCGGGCGGGCAGGTAGTGGTGTACCCGGATCGACAGGACGGCGAGACCGCGATCGGTGACGTGTTCGCCGATGACGTCGTCGACGTGGTCAAGCTCACACCTTCGCATCTCGACGTGCTCGGTGCGGAGCTCTTCGCAACGGAGCGAATCCGCACACTCGTCTTGGGTGGAGAGGAGCTGACGAGCGATGCCGCTCGCGAGGTTGCTCGTGCCTCGAATCACCAGATGACGATCCTCAACGAGTACGGCCCTACCGAGGCCACCGTGGGCTGCATGATCCACCGCTTCGATGCGGACCTGGATGTCTCCGGCGGCGTTCCCATCGGGACCCCGGCGGCGAACACCCGCATCCATCTGCTCGACCACCGGCTCCGACCCGTGCCGGTCGGTGTCGCCGGCGAGATCTGCATTGCCGGCGCCGGGGTGGCGGCCGGCTATCTCAATCGCCCCGAGGAGACGGCCTCCCGGTTCCTCATCGAGCCGGGCAGCGGTGCCGCCATGTATCGCACGGGGGACCTCGGCCGCTGGCGACGGCCCGGTGTGATGGAATTCCTCGGCCGCACCGACGATCAGGTGAAGGTGCGAGGTCACCGCATCGAGCTCGGCGAGATCGAGGCCGTGCTCGTGAGTCATCCCGCCGTGGAGCAGGCAGCGGTTGCGATCCGCGAGCTCGGTCCCGGCGATCTGCGGCTCGTGGCGTACTACACGGCGACCCAGGGCGCCACGGTGACTGTGACCGAGGTGCGCACCCTCCTGCGAGAACGCCTGCCCGAGTACATGGTCGTGCAGAATTTCGTTGCGATCGACGCAATGCCGCTCACCCCACACGGCAAGTTGGACCGGAGGCGACTACCCGCAGGCATCGGCGACACAGTTTCTTCGACGGAGTTCGTGACTCCGACCACGCCGACCGAGGTGCTCGTTGCGGCACAGGCCGCACAGCTTCTCGGCATCGATCGGGTGAGCATCACGGACAACTTCTTCGACCTCGGTGGCCACTCGCTGCTGGCGTTGCGTCTCATCGCCAAGCTCCACGCGGAAACCGGCGTCCGGATCAGCCCCCGGGTCCTGCTGCTCAACACACTCCAGCAGGCAGCGGGGCTGCTGCCCGAACTCCCCGCCCGCCCCGTGAGTGGAGTTGCGCAGCCGATGGCCGCAGCACCGGAAGTCACAGACGACGAACGACCAAAAACCGTCACGACGGGTGCCTACTACTTCGGAACGGGGCAGACCCCGCTCTTCGGGTTGCACTCGTCACCTGGGGACGCAGCCACGGATCACGCCGTGCTGATCTGTCCCCCGGTTGGCTGGGAGTACATGCGCACGCATTGGGCATTGCGCAAAGTCGCCCGGCTGCTCGTGACGTCCGGGCTGCACGTCCTCCGGTTCGACTACTACGGGACCGGTGACTCGGCCGGGGACACGTTCGAGGTCAGCGTCGAGCGCTGGCTCGAGGACATTGCCACGGCATACGATGAGCTCGGCGAAGCCGCATCACCGCAGCGAATCTCTCTCGTCGGGGTACGTCTCGGAGCGACGCTTGCGGCTCTGGCGACGGCTCGGGGTCTCGATGTGGACCAGCTCGTCATGTGGGATCCGGTTGTGGTCGGGAGCCGGCATCTGGCATCGTTGGAGCGGATGCACAACGAGATGTTGGCTGGGAGAAAGCGTTCGTACGATCCGGCGGATCTGGGGAGCGAGCTGCTCGGGTTCCCCTATACCGCAAGGCTGCGCAGCGGGCTCGCCGACCTCGATCTGCGCAGACTCGGGAGCGTCGCAGCCGCCGGCACCTTGCTCGCATCAGAAGCGCGCGCCGAGTACGGAGAGCTGTCCGACCGCTGCCAGAGCTGGATGCGGTACGAGGTCGTCAGCGACGTCGGCGCCTGGGATGACCTGGCGTCGTCGCAGAGCGCCTTGCTGCCGACGGCGATCCCCAGCCACATCTCGAAGCTGTTGGGTGGGATTGGATGAACGAGCGGGCCATGTACTTCGGCGTCGAGGGCAACCTGCTCGGGGTGCTGACACCCGCGCCGGATCCCCGTCCCGGGGCTCCCACGGTGGTGCTGCTCAATGCGGGGTTGCTGCACCGCGTGGGGCCCAACCGTCTCCACGTGGATCTCGCCCGCCGCCTCGCGCGCCGCGGGGTCTCGTCGTTGCGATTCGACATGTCCGGCGTTGGGGACAGTGAGCTGCACGCCGAAAGACTGTTGTACATCGAGCGCTCCGTGCGCGACGTCGTCGAGGCGATGGATGCGCTCGACGCCGAGGGACACAGCGACGGCTACGTGCTCATCGGGCTGTGTACCGGCGCATACAACGCGTTTCGTGCGGCACTCGTGGACGCACGAGTTCGCGGGTGTGTGCTCCTCGACGGCTATTCGTACCCGACGCTGCGATCCAACATCCGCCACTATCTGCCTCGAATCCTGCAGTGGGATCGCTGGCGACGGTATCTCGCCCGCCGTCTGGGACGGGGCGGAGTCACCGATGGGGCGGCCAACGATCTCGTCGTTTTCGAGAACGAGCACGTCTCCCGCGACAGATTCGCCGCCGAGCTTGGCTCTCTCATCGAGCGGGGCACGAAGCTGCTGATGGTGTACACGGCTCTTGGACCGCTGCCGTACTACTACGAGAACCAGCTCGCCGAGGCGCTCTCCGAGCTCGAGTTCGACCCCTTGGTGACGGTGCGTTTCTACGAGAGCGCCGATCACACCTTCATGCTGCCCGGACACCGCGAGCGGCTCATCGATGAGATCGACGAGTGGGTCCACGAGTCGTTCGGTGTTGTGGAGGCGCGCTAGATGGACTTCAGCTGGACCCCCGAGCAACAGGCGCTGCATGATCGCATCGTCGCCTTTGCCGCAACCCTCAATGACGGTACGGTCGAGCGTGACCGAGAGAGCCTCTTCGACAGGTCGCTCTGGCAACGATGCGCCGACTTCGGCATCCAGTCGTTGGCGGTTCCCGGTAAGTACAACACCAGCGGTGACGACACGGACCCGGTCACGGCGGCGCTGGCCATGGAGGCGTTGGGTCACGGAAGCCGGGACAACGGGCTCACGTTGGCTCTGGCTACCCACATGTGGACGGTCGCTCACCCGATCGCAGAGTTCGGGACCGATGATCAGAAGCAGCGCTATTTGCCGAAGATGGCTGGGGGTGCGTCGATCGGCTGTCATGCCGTCACCGAGACGAACGCCGGATCCGACCACAGCGCCATCGCCACTCTCGCCACCCGGGTCGGTGGTGGGTACCGGCTGACGGGCAACAAGCGCCTGGTCACGCTGGGACCAGTCGCCGACGTTGCTCTGGTGTTCGCCACGGTGGACCCGACCCGTGGAGCCTGGGGACTCACGGCCTTCCTGGTGGATCTCGGCACGCCTGGTGCGAACAACGGGGTCTGGCGCGGCAAGATGGGTGTGCGGACCGCACCCGTCGGCGATCTCGTGCTCGAGGACTGTTTCGTTCCCGACGAGAACCGGTTGGGTCCCGAAGGGGCCGGGACGGCGATCTCGACGAGTGCTCTGGCAGTGGAGCGATGCTTCATACTGTCGACGCACGTCGGCGCCATGCAGCGTCAGCTCGACACCGCACTGTCCCACGCCACCACTCGCCGGCAGTTCGGTCAGACGATCGGGAAGTTCCAGTCCGTGGCGAACCGTATCGTCGAGATGAAGCTCAAGCTGGAGACGAGCCGTCTGCTTCTGTACAAGGTGGCGTGGATGCTGGGAACCGGACAGGACGTGACGATGGAGTCGGCTCTGCTCAAGCTCCACCTGAGCGAGAGTTTCCTCGAGACGAGCCTTGCCGCGATCCGAACCCACGGTGGCCTCGGCTACCTCACCGAACACGAGATCGAAAGGGATCTGCGAGACGCGGTTGGTGGTGTCCTCTATGCGGGAACTTCGGACATCCAGCGTGTCGTGGTGGCAAGACTGCTGGGACTGTGACGATGGCTGCGCCGCCCAAAGGAACGGACGTCTGATGGCGACGGAGGCGAAGATCAAGGACTATGTCGAGCACCAGCTGCGGATGGTGGGCGACGATGTCGTGCTGGAACCCGAGGACGATCTCGTCGAGTTGGGGTTCGACTCGATTGCCTACGTTCGTCTCATCGCCTGGATCAAGACGACGTTTGGCGTGGACATCCCGCCGCTCGACGTGACCCCGGATCGCTTCGGGACCGTCGGCGCCATCGCTTCGTACCTCGAAGGACTTGGAGCTGCCTGATGCCGGACGGAGGGGGAGCAGCGTGAGCCTGACCAACGCGCAGGCCCTCATCTGGGCGGGTCAGCAACTGCACCCCACGGATCCGCTGTACAACATGGTGCACGCCTTCCGTATCCGGGGCCCGGTCGAACCTGCACGGTTTGAACATGCTTTCGCCATGCTGGTGGCCGGCACGGATTCGCTCCGCACCGTCTTCACCTCCGTAGATGGGGTGCCGCAGCGCACGGTGGTCGGCGAACAGCCTGACCCTCTCCGCCACGTCGACCTGTCGACGGCACCCGATCCCGAAGAGGCGTATGCGGCGTGGGCTCCCGCCGAGGCGGCCGAGATGCTCGAACTCGCCACCAGCCTGTATCGCGGCACCCTCGTGAAGCTCGGTGACGAGGACTTCGTCTGGTTCCTCGTCCAACACCACCTGATCACCGACGGATGGGCTACTGCGATCGTGTACCGCAGGTTGGAGCAGCTGTACCGAGCCCTCGACGCCGGCGACGCACCGGTCCCCGATTTTCCATCCTTCGAGTCGTATGTCGACTACGAGCAGCGATTCCGTGCCAGCGAGGAACACGCCGAGGCCACCGCCCACTGGAGCCGGGTTGCCGAACGACAGTTCCCGACGCTGAGCTTCTACGGCACGACACCACGTCCCGGCGGGCTCACCCGCACCGATCGGGTCTCCGCCGGTCTGGGCAACGACCGCACGGCACGCATTGCGCTGCTCGTCGACGAACTGGGTGGTGGCGGTTCGATGATGAGCGGCGTGTCGGAGTTCGCCGTCTTCGCCACGACGATGTTCGCCTGGCTCCACCGCATCACCGGGGAGACCGAGCTCGCCATCCTCGCCCCGGCGCACAACCGACCGTCGCGGCGGTTCAAGGACACCGCCGGTCTGTTCATGGAGGTGCTTCCGGTGGACGTCTCGCTGCAACCCAACGAGACGTTCCGCAGTTTGCTCGCCAAGACCGGCGAGGCCGCACAGCGCATGCTGCTCCACGCCAGGCCGGGGACCAGCAGCGCCACCCACAACCGGGCGTTCTCGGTACTGCTCAATTACATCAACGCCACATTCACCCCTTTCAACGGCTGGCCCATGGAGTCCGAGTGGGTCCATTCCGGCCACGGTGACAGCGACCACAGCCTCCGCCTCCAGGTGCACGACTTCGATGCGACCGGTGAAGTGCAGCTCCACTTCGACCTGAGCAGCGAGATCTTCGACGGAACGGCAGAGGAGCGCATCGTGCGGCACTTTGTGGCGACGCTCGACGCCCTGCTCGATGATCCCGACACCCCGATCGCAACCTTCGATCTGCTCGATGCGGCAGAGCGCAGCGCCATCGATGCGTTCGTTGGTCCGGAAGTGAGCGTGCGGTACGGGTCGGTACTCGAGGTCTTTGCCGAGTGGGCGGCGGCGACTCCGGATGCTGCGGCCGTTGTCGCCGGTGCGACCTCGCTCAGCTACCGGGAGCTCGACGTCCAGAGCGATCGTATCGCCACCGCCGTGAAGGGGGCGCTTCCGCCCGACACCGAGGATGAGACACCGTGCGTGGCGATCTACCTACCGCGTTCCATCGAGCTGGTGACTGCGGTACTCGGCGTTCTGAAAGCCGGCGCCGCATACGTACCCATCGATCGCAGCTACCCCGCCTCGCGCATCTCGTTCATTCTCGAAGACAGCGCCGTCGCCGCCGTCATCACCACGGAAGGAGTCCGTGGCGACCTCCCGCAGAGCGGCGTCGCAACGATCGAACTGCCGCTCGCTGCTGCCGGCGCCGACGAGAGGACCTCGGCGTCGTCCGCCGGTGACGTTGCTTATGTGATGTACACGTCGGGTTCGACTGGGGTGCCCAAGGGGGTGGTCGTCACCAATGGGAACCTCATCGACTACGTGTCGTGGGCTTGCTCGGTGTACGCCGCCGACGGGCCGGTGAGCTTCCCCCTGTACTCGTCGATCGGATTCGACCTCACGGTCACGTCGCTGTTCGTCCCGCTGGCGTCCGGGGGAACCGTCGTCGTCTACCCCGAACCCAGCACCGGACGAGATCTCGCCGTCGCCGATGTGTTCGCCGACGATGCCGTCGATGTGGTGAAGCTGACACCGTCCCACCTCGCGGTGCTCGAGCCTGGTGCCCTGCAAACGTCACGGATACGAACGCTCATCCTCGGTGGTGAGGAGCTGAGGACATCGCTGGCGGAGGCGGTGTATCGAAGCAGCGCAGGGCGCCTCGCGATCTACAACGAGTACGGACCAACCGAGGCCACGGTCGGATGCATGCTGCATCGCTACGACCCCCAAGCCGATCGGGCGATGTCGGTCCCGATCGGCACACCAGCACCGAACACGAGAGTCTCCGTGCTCGATGCAGCAGATCAACCGGTGCCCGTCGGGGTGGTCGGTGAACTTTGCGTCTCCGGGAACGGTGTCGCCGCCGGTTACCTCAACCGGCCTGAGCTGACTGCGGAGCGTTTTGACGATGATCCCCATCACCCCGGAACTCGGATGTACCGCACCGGTGATCTCGCCCGCTGGGCCAAACCCGGGGTGATCGAGTTCCTCGGCCGCAGCGACGATCAGGTGAAGGTGCGGGGCCATCGCATCGAGTTGGGTGAGGTGGAAGCCGCGCTCGGTCAGATGCCGGGCGTGACGACGGCTGTCGTCGACGTGCTCGAGACCGAGACAGCACGCGTCACCAGCGCCGTGCGTAGCCAGCAGTGCGTACGGTGCGGTCTCGCGGCGCACCATCCCGACGCAAACCTCGACGACGAGATGATCTGTGCCCCCTGCCGCTTCCATGAGGTCCACCGCAACACCGCCGCCGCGTATTTCGGCACGATGGACGACTTCGACGGCATCTTTGCCGGGCATCGTTCCACGAATGGCGACCCCGACTGCCTCATGTTGCTCAGCGGGGGGAAAGACAGCACGTATGCCCTGTATCAGCTCGTAGAGCACGGGCTCACTCCGCTCGTGTTCAGTCTCGACAACGGGTTCATCTCTGACGGCGCCAAGGCGAACATCGAGCGAGCCGTCGCCGATCTGGGGCTCGAACTGGTGTGGGGCAGCACCCCCGCGATGGACGATATCTTCGCGGACAGCCTCGGCCAGTTCTCCAACGTGTGCCAAGGGTGCTTCAAGACCATCTACACGCTGGCCACGGCGCTGGCGGCTGAGCGCGGGCTACGGTTCATCGTCACCGGGCTCTCCCGGGGTCAGATCTTCGAGACCCGGTTGGCCGATCTCTTCCGGATCGGGATCACCGATCCGGCCGACATCGATCGGGCGGTCGTCGAGGCGAGAAAGGCCTACCACGCCGTCGACGATGCAGTCCGGCAGCTACTCGACACAACCGTCTTCGACGACGCAACGGTGTTCGACGAGATCCGGATCGTGGACTTCTACCGCTATTGCGATGTGGGTCTCGCCGAGTTGTACGGCTTCCTCGACGAGAAGGCGCCGTGGGTGAGACCAAAGGACACCGGACGATCGACCAACTGCCTCATCAACAACACGGGCATCTACGTCCACAAGCAGGAACGCGGATTCCACAACTATGCGCTTCCCTACAGCTGGGATGTCCGGCTCGGGCACAAGACCAAGGCGGCGGCCCTCGCCGAGCTCGACGACGAGATCGACGTGACGGAAGTACGCCGCATCCTCGACCGGATCGGGTACGACTTCGCCGACGGTTCCGGCTTCCGGAGCACGGAGCAGCGCCTCGTGGCGTACTACGTGGGCGATGAGCTCAGCCCTCCGGAAGTCCGCCGCAGTCTCGCCGAACTGCTGCCCGACCCGATGGTGCCGTCGTATCTGGTGCCGCTCGCTGCAATGCCGCTCAACGTCAACGGCAAGGTCGACAGGGATGCGCTGCCCGATCCCCGCAGCGTGGTGCGCACCGGGGCCGAGCACGTCGAACCTCGCAACCCGGTGGAAGAGCAACTCGTCGAGATCTGGCGTTCCGTTCTCGGTGTGGATCGCATCGGCGTGCACGACCCGTTCCTCGAGCTCGGTGGCGATTCGATCCTCAATATCCAGATCGTGGCCAAAGCCCACGCCAATGGTCTCGTGTTCACGCCCCAGGACGTGTTCGAGCACGACACGATCGCCGAGCTCGCCAAAGTGGCGAAGATCGAGTCCGCGACACCCATCGAGCCCCTCCCGGCACCGGTGGTCGGTGCGTTCACTCCCGAGGCTTTTCCCGAGGCGGGCCTCGATCAAGACCAGCTCGACGCTCTCCTCGCAGAGTTCGGCGAGACCGAAGGGTCGGCGTGACGGCTCCCGGCAACATCAAAGCGATCTATCCGCTCAATCCGGTGCAGGAGGGGATCCTGTTCCACACCCTGTATGCGCCGGATTCGCCGCTCTACATCCAGCAGTACGTGTGCGATCTCGAAGGCTCACTCGATGCCACCGCATGGCGCACCGCGTGGACGGCCGTATCCGAGCGCCACGAGGCGCTGCGGTCTCTGCTCACGTGGGAACAACGGGAGCGCCCCCTGCAGATCGTTCGCGCCTCAGCCCCGGCCGAGTGGCACATCGAGGATTGGCGGGAGCTGGCGGCCGAGACACAGCAGCACCGCTTCGCCGCGTTCCTCGATGGTGACTGCCGCAAAGGCTTCCGGCTCGATCGCGCACCGCTGCAGCGGTTCGCCCTGTTCCGCCTGTCGGACGACTGCACCAGGTTCGTGTGGACCCATCATCATGTGATCATCGACGGCTGGTCGATGGGGATCGTTCTCGACGAGGTGCAGTGGCTGTACACCGCCGTGGCCACCGGCGATGACCAGAGCCTGGGAGCCCCCGCCGACTACCGCAGCTACGTGCAGTGGTCGCAAAGCCGCACCTTGGAGGGGGCCGAGGATTTCTGGCGCACCCAGCTCGCCGGGATCCAAGCAGCGACCGAGCTGCGCATCGAGCTCCCGGGGGCCCCGGAACGCTGGGCGGAGAGTCATGCTGAGCACATCGTCAAGCTCGACGCCGAGGTCACCAGCCGGCTCGGCGAGCTGGCCCGGAACAGCGCGGTCACCTTGAGCACCGTACTGCGGGCAGCGTGGGCCATCGTGCTGGGGCGATACGCCGGACACACCGATGTGGTGTTCGGGGCCACGGTGGCCGGACGGCCTGCAGAACTGCCGGAGTCGATCCGCATGGTGGGGATGTTCATCAACACGCTGCCGATCCGTGTGACGCTCGACGAAAACCAGACACTGGGCGAGCTGCTGGCCGGGATCCACCGCCAGCACGTGGAGATGGTGCGCTATGAGAGCACGCCGCTCGTCTCCGTACAGGGCTGGAGCGATGTTCCGGCCGGTGAGCCGCTGTTCGGCAGCGTGCTCGTGGTCGAGAACGTGCCCGCACCACGAGACACGTCCGGGGTGGATGTCCGCAACGTTCGATACCTGCAGCGTTCGAACTACCCGCTGGCGATTCTGGTGATGCCCGGTGACGAGCTGGAGCTGGTCGTGCTGTACGACGACCAGAGATATGCCCCCGATGCCATCGAGCGTCTCGGCCGGCAGCTCGGTGCGGTGCTGTCCCAGCTGCCCGCCCATGCCGAGCGACCGATTCGTGCCCTCCAGCTGCTCCCGCCTCCTGAGGCGCGGCGCGTCCTGGTCGACTGGAACCGGACGGCGGCCGCCTTCGACGACAAACAGCTCATCGACGACCTGATCCTCGCCGCGGCGGAGGCCAGTCCCGACACCGTGGCCGTAGCCGGGGGTGCGGTGTCTGTGACGTACCGGCAACTCGTCGAGCGCTCCGATCTGATCGCCGCTGCCCTTGGTGCCCACGGGGTCGGTCCCGGTGCGATCGTGGGAATCGCCGTCGGCAGAGAACCTGCGTTCTTGGTGGCGATGCTCGGGGTGCTGCGCAGCGGAGCCGCCTACGTGCCGATCGATCCGGCGTTTCCCCGGGCTCGCGTCGACTTCATCCTCGAAGACACCGGGGCGCAAGCCATCGTCACCACCGCCGGCGCTTCGTTCGATGGCGGCGTCCCCAGGATCGTGGTGGCGGCGGATGGAGCGCCCGAGGGGTTGCGGACGTCGCCACCACCGACCTCTCCGTTGCGCAGCCCGGACGACCTGGCGTATGTGCTGTACACCTCGGGATCGACGGGCACCCCCAAAGGTGTCATGGTGCGGCACCGCAATCTGGTGAACTCCACTATCGCCCGTGCCGACGTCTACACCCGGCCGGTTCGCAGTTACCTGGTGCTCTCGCCGTTCGTCTTCGACAGCTCGGTGGCCGGGATCTATTGGGCGCTGACGGATGGCGGAACCCTGGTGGTACCGGAGCCCGGTCTGGAGCAGGACGTTGCTGCGTTGGCCCGAATGGTCCGAGATCACCGGGTGACGCACACGTTGATGCTCCCCAGCGTGTGGGGGCTCTTGCTCGATCTCGCCGAGCCGAGTGCTCTCGATTCGCTCGAGGTCGTCATCGTGGCCGGCGAGGCATGCCCCCCGTCGCTGGTCGACAGACATTTCGCCACACTCCCTGGTGTCGAGTTGTTCAACGAGTACGGGCCGACCGAGGCCACGGTGTGGTCGACCGTACATCCGGTTGCAGTCCGCGATGGCGAGCGGCTGCGCGTTCCGATAGGTCGCCCGATAGCCAACACCTCCGTTTACCTGCTCGACCCAGAGTCACGACCCGTTCCGATCGGGGTGCCCGGCGAGCTGGCGGTGGGCGGATCCAACGTGACAGCGGGGTATCTGCGCCGCCCTGATCTGACCGCCGCGGCATTCGGCACGGTCGACGGCGGACCGGCCGGGGAGCAACTCGTCTACCGCACCGGTGACCTGGTGCGATGGACGGCCGACGGTACATTGGACCTGCTCGGGCGGATCGATCACCAGGTGAAACTGCGCGGACAGCGCATCGAGCTGGGCGAGATCGAGGCCGTGCTCACCGCACACGCCTCGGTGGCCGATGCGGTCGTCGTCAAGGTGGAGTCCGAGGGTCAACAGCCGTTCCTCGCCGCATACGTGGAGTCTGCCGCCGGGGCCATGCCGAACCAGGCCGAGCTGGCCGACCACGCCCGATCTCATCTGCCGCGGGTCATGGTGCCATCCGTCATATGCGTCCTCGACTCGCTGCCGCGCGGCGCCACCGGGAAAGTCGACCGGCGGGCTCTGCCCGACATCGACACACCGCACCAGCGCGAGCCGCACTTCGTTCCGCCCCGTGGACCCGCCGAAGTGCAGCTCGCTGCCATCTGGGCCGACGTGCTCGGTGTCGACACGATCGGCGCCACCGACAACTTCTTCGAGCTCGGCGGCGATTCGATCCTCAGCATCCGGATCATCGCCAGAGCCAACGAGGCGGGGTTCCGCATAACACCGCGCCAGTTCTTCGATCATCCGACCGTCTCCGATCTGGTGGCGGCCGCACAGGCCGGGTAGGCGTGAACCCGAAGGGGATCTCAATGGAGCGGGTCGCCCACGCCGCCGCCGAGCGTGTGGGGTGGGGAGTGGCGTGGCTGAAGCGCAATCTTCGCCGGGGACGGCCCGAGGCACCCATCGGCCCGCCGATCTTCATCGTTGGGTGTGGCCACAGCGGAACGACGCTGCTGCTGGCGATTCTCAGCGCCCATTCCCGGCTCCATGCGATCCCTTTCGAGTCGTCGCTGCCGGAGCGGAGCCCAACGCATGTGGATCAGCTCGTTGCCCGGTTCAACCGCGCCACCAAACGACGCGGCAAGCAGCGATGGGTGGAAAAGACTCCGAGCAGCGTGCGATCGATAGGTTGGCTCCTGTCCCGGTTCCCCGATGCCGCCGTCATCGTCATGCGCCGCGACGGCAGAGATGTGGCCTGCTCACTCCGGGATCGCACCGGCGATCTCGAGGCGGCGATCAGGCGATGGCTCGAGGACAACGCAGCTGCCGACGCGTTCGTCGCTGATCCACGAGTCTTTGCTCTTCGGTATGAGGATCTGGTTGGAACGCCCACGGAGTCGCTCGGGCGCCTCATGGCCTTTCTCGGCGAGGACTTCGAACCGGCGCTGTTGCGGCACGAGCAATCTGGATTCGTGTTCCTGGGGAGGATGCAAGGTGCGCGTGAGGCCGCAGCACGGCTCGCTCTCCAGCAGGAGCCACCCCAAGCCCGCTCCGGGAGCGCACACCGCTCGTACCGCAGCTGGCAGGCTCGCCAGCCGGTCTTCGACGGGCGGGGTCGCTGGTGCGACGAGCTCGACGACGATGACAAGGCGCTGATCAAGCAGCTCGCCGGCGATGCGCTCGTCGCCTACGGCTTTGCAGCCGGCGACTCCTGGTAGCGGTTCGCTCAGGGCAGTCGTTCGAGAAGGAAGTGCAAAGCCGGGTCTGCAGCGACGTAACGCGCGAACGTTTCGCGCATTTCCAGCACCCGCTCCTTGTAGCCAGGATCACCGAGGACGCGGTCGAGATGACGGAGTACGTCGGACGCACCGTCTGTGTTGCGATCCCCGACGACACCCAGTCCGTGATGAACGATTCGGGCTGCGTTCCCAGGCTGATCGAGGAAGTCGAACGGGTACACCACCATGGGAACGCCGGCGACGATCGATTCGTTCACGCTCGAGATTCCTGCATGATGTATGGCTACATCAGCGTGCTGCAGCACGGCGAGTTGGGGCGCCCAGGCGTAGGCGTGCACGTTGCCGGCAAACTCGCCGAGGTCCGCCGGGTCCACTCTGCCGCCGAGACCGATCACCAGATCCCAATCGGATCGAGCCGCAACCGCAGCGGCCACCGTGCGAATGAACGCGAGATCGTCGCCTTGGTGCCACGCACCGAAACTGCAATAGACGAGCGCGCTGGACTCACCGGAACTGCGCCGGGCGTAGAGGGTCGCCAGCTCGTTCGACAACGTGCGATGCTCGCCCGCAGCGGGTTCGCGTCGGGGGTCGAGCACAGGGCCCACGTAGTGGGCCGTCGGCCAGGGGCGGTGGGGAAAGTCCAGTTCCGACGCATTGCACACCAGCAGGGGGATGCTCTTGTAGAGAAACGGTACCGGCCACTGGTGGGGGTCCGCCTCGGATTCGAGCGGGAAGCCCACACGTTCGGCGAGGGTCCGCATCACCGACATCTGGTCCTCACCGAATCGCGTGATGCGTTGGCGCTGGGTGCGTTGCCACTTCCACAGCCGGAAGCGCAGCCAGGCGAGCTCGATGCCGAATGCGCTGCCTCGCCACCCGTGACCGGGAATGATGGTCGATCCAAGCGGAGGTAGCCCGGGCGCCTTCCACAGCGCAAGCATCGTCGACCACACCACGACGGGCACGCCGCACGCCCAGCCCGCAATGACGTGTGCCGGAAGTTCCATGTCGACGAGCAGGAGATCCGTCTCGAGATCCCTCACCGAACCGATGAAGCCGTCGGGATCGAGGTCATCGACCTTCCGCTGCCGTCGTGCCTCCACGGATCTCACCTGGGGGAGCCTCTTGAGGAATCCAAGGAGACGGGACGGCGCTCCGGAAGGCCCCGACCCGGCGGCGGTGGCAAGATCGGGGCCGGCCACCCGTTGATAGTGGCGGCCGTGAGCGGCCACCCGTTCCTGGATGTCGGCCGGGCTGGCGATCGTTGCGGTGTGTCCCGCCGACTCGATACGGCGAGCCAGCTCACAGCTCACGTTGACGCGACCCGCCATCTGGCTCGTGACGATCAGGACGTGCCCCATACGGCTAGTCGTCGTTCCCGTACAGGGTCGTCCAGCGGGACATCGGGCGGCCCAAGAGCTGTTCCATCGCAGCGGCATGGGGCAGATGGGTCGTCCGGAGTAGGTCTAAGACCATCGGGGAGCGAATGTCCGCTTCGTCGATCTCCTGGTTGAGATGCCGCCGCACCCGGGTCCGCACCGCACCGGGCACGAGGTTGCGGGCGATGCGCTGATAACCGGCGGTGCGGCCCACCCGGTGAAGCAGCTCCGGACCCCGGGCACGCTGCACCCCGGGCGCTACTTCGTTCCGCTGCTGCAGCGGCTGCGATTCATCTTCGACCGGATCCACGCCGAGCCAGGCGAACAGCTCGCCCAGCGCCCCGGGTCCCGCAGCGAGCTCCTCGAGCACGACGATCCGGACGGCATCTTCGCCGAAGAGTCGCATATACGGTTCGATCTGTCGTGCGTAGTCGCTGACCGCGCAGTAGATGGGGTCGTTGCGGAGCGCCTCGAGAGGTCGCAGCCGCTCGTATTTCAGGCGCAGCGCATAGCGGTAATGGCTCAGCGTTCGGTCCACCGGGTCGCGCACCGAGTAGATGATGCGTGCACCCGGCGCCGCAGCCGCAATGCGCTCGGGGACGCCCGTGATACGTGGCTGTTTGGTGTAATGCGTGCTCGACTCCCCGACGTAGCGTCCGTCGCCGGCCCCGGCGAACAGCTCGAGGTAGCGCCCACGTTGGCCGGAGAAACCCGCAGAGGAGGCGATGCGGCTGTCGGCAGCGAGCTGCGCCGGATCGGCGAAGTACGCCGGCTCCTTGACGGCGCTCATGAAGATGTCGGGATGGCGTCCGAGCGTCTCGTGCAATGCCGTGGTGCCACTCCGCATCGCACCCACCAGAAACAGGTTCGGAAACCGTGCCGTCACGTCCGAGGACGCTAGTCGTCGACTACCTGAACCGATGCGGCCGTTCGACAATCGCGTCGAGAGCTTTGGGTGACCGAGCTGTTTAGCATTCGGGGAGGTATGGCAGGGCGAAAGCTGGCACAGTTCGTCATCTCGATCGATCTCGAGATGTCTTGGGGGAGTATCCATCACGGCAAGCCCCACGACCCGACTCCGTATGTCCAGGAGAGGGACATGGTGGCCGACGTGTTGGCCGCAATGGCCAAGCACGGCATCGCTGCGACGTGGGCGGTGGTGGGTCACTTGTTTCTCGATCATTGCTCGCCCCACCTCGGGCGCGCCCACGGTGACATCATCCGTCCTGACTATGGGTGGCTGGACATGGACTGGTACGAGCTCGATCCATGCGGTGACGTCACCTCGCACCCGACGTGGTATGGACCGGACATGATCGAAGCCATACGCCGTTGTTCAACACCGCAGGAGATCGGCTCGCACTCCTTCGGCCACGTCATCGCAGGTGATCCAGGATGCAGCGAGGCTGCCTTCGAGAGCGATCTCGTTGCCGCCAAAGCAGTCGCCGAATCCGCCGGGGTGGAGCTTCGGTCGTTCGTCTTCCCGCGTAACTCCATCGGTCATCTCCACGTGTTGGAGCGGCACGGCCTCACCGCATACCGGGGACCCTCGCCCGCACAGTTCGCCCAGCGACCGAACTGGCAACGCCGGTTGCTCCGTGCCGCCGACGTGGTACGTCCTCTCGACACAGCGACGGTGCACCCGGTGATCCACGGAGGTCTCGTCGACGTGCCCCAGACATACTTGTTCGATCCGGGCTCGGCCAAGGCGGAACGCTTGGGCACCCGTCTGTGGACGTGGCTGGCTCTGCGGCGGCTGCGGCATGCGGTGCGCACCGGCTCGCTGTTCCACATGTGGTTTCACACACACAACCTGGCGCAGGAGCGCAACCGAGCCCGGTATGCGATGGACCGGCTCTTTGCCGAGGCCAGAGGGCACATTGATCGAGGCCGGCTGGAGAACCTCACAATGGGTGAGGTCGCAGCGCGACTCCACACCGTAGGGAGTTGAGAGATGGACATGCGAGTCCTCGCGATCATCGACAGCCTGGCGGTCGGTGGCGCCGAGCAGTCGCTGGCTGTGATCGCTCCCCACCTCGTGGCTCGCGGGATCGACCTCCACGTCGGCTACCTCAGCGACAAACCCGGCGTCGGAGACGATCTCCTCTCCGGTGGCGCCCGGGTGCACTCCCTGGCCGGTCGCGGCGGGAGGCTCGGTGCGGTGATCCGTACGGCACGGGCCATTCGTCGGATCGAGCCGGATCTGGTGCACACGACGCTCTTCGAGGCCGATCTCATCGGCAGAGTCGCGGCCTGGCTGAATCGAGTGCCGGTGGTCTCGAGCTTCGTCACGGAGTCGTATGGGCCCGAGCATGTCCACAATCCGGAGTACCGGGCGTGGAAGGTGCGGGCCGCACAGCTCGCCGACGCCGCCACGGCCCGTATCGTGCGGCGGTTCCACGCTGTGTCGGCGAACAGCGCCGAGGTGATGTCGCGTCGTCTCGTCATCGACCCGGCCAAGGTGGACATCGTGCCCCGCGGCCGGGACACGGCGGCATTGGGCATGCCCAGCCGGGAGCGGCGTATCGAGGTGCGGCGCCGCTTGGGAATCGGCGCTGACGTCCCGCTGGTGGTAGCCGTAGGTCGCCATTTCAACCTCAAGGGGCTCGACATTCTCATCAGGGCCATGCCCGACGTGGTGGCTGCCTCGCCGGACGCCAGGCTCTTCGTGGCGGGACGGGAGGGGCCGGCGACGGAAGAGCTGCGGCGTCTGGCCGCAGCGGGTGGTGTCGAACGAGCGGTGACGCTCGGCGGATACCGCAGCGATGTTCCGGACCTCATGTGCGCCGCCGACGTGTTCGTGCTCCCGTCGCGGGCCGAAGGGTCGCCGGGCGTGCTCCTCGAAGCGATGGCTCTCGGGGTTCCCACCGTGGCGAGCGACATCCCGTCCGTGCGGGAGGTGGCCGGGGTGTCCGGGGAGTCGGCATTGCTGGTTCCCCTCGAGTCCCCACATGCCATGGCGGACGCCATCGTGCAGTTGCTGGAAGATCGTCGGCTCGGTGACCGATTGAGCGAGGCGGCGCGTCGCCGGTTTCTCGAGACGTTCACCGTGGAGTCCATAGCCGAACAGACGGTTGCGTTGTACGAACGATGCCTCAACGGCCGGCGCGCCTCAGCGCCACTCGGGTAGGGGTCTCTCCAACAATTCCTCCACCCGCTCGATTCGGGGAGCGAAGAACTCACCGAGCCGTCGCCACGTGGCCTCGTCGGGTGGATCCGCGACGGCACCGCTCTTCGTGTTCAGCTTGGCGACAGCCGTCGCCAGGGGCTTCGGTAGCCGTTGTGCCACGGTGCGCACGCGGAGCGAGCGGAAGCCGACGTAGGGGTTGACCGGTTTGCCGAGGATCCGCGGCACGAAGCTGTCGTCGACGCCGAGAAAACTGCACAGCGCTGCGTAGGTGGAGGCGGGGTCGGCAATCATCCGTTCGAACACGGTCACGAGCAACTGCTCTCGGCCGAACAGGCGCAATACCCGCTCCAGGTGGACGTCGTACATCGAGTGACTCAAGTAGATGATTCCGGATGCACTTTCTCCGCTACGTGCCACCGCGTCGAGCTCGTCGCCGACCGCGGCCGCAAACGATCGCTTCTCCTTCCCCCGCGCCGCAAGCAGCCCGTGGTGGGAGAACGCTCGGTCGCTCGGGTTGCGCAAGGATGCGACCAGCCGTACGTCCGGGAGGACCTCGTGGATACGCATCATGGCGGTGTTGCGGGCGAGGTAGTCGGCAGTGGCCTCACCGAGAACGGTCTCCTGTGGCGCCGCGGCGAATTGTGCCGCGTACCAGTCGATTCCCTCTCCAAAGCGCTCCGTGAAGAACTGCAGCTCCTTTGGCGCGACGAACACCTGTGGATGGGCCCCGATGTACCGATACAGCGACGTCGACCCGGAGCGCATGGCCCCTGCGATGATGAAATCCGGTAGGCGGTTGGGCAAGGCTCCGCACCCCGAACCGTGGCGGCCGGCTCAGACGGTCTGGTCAGGGTCACGCCCGCTCGTGGCGACGGCACGCTCCAAGCTCGAGGCGTCGTCGCCGGCGGCAACGGGTGCGGCGAAGAAGTCGCTCGGCCCACCTCCGACAAAACCCGATACGATTGCGGCCACGGTTTCGGCAATGTCTTCGTCCGTGGAGAAGCTTCGGCCGGTCGAGCGCGCCAGATCCCAAGCGTGAATGGTGAGTTCCATGAGCGTGATGCCGGCGGCGTTCTCGGCCGGCATCATGCCCGATCCGAATGCCGTCTCGCCGTCGAGTGCGCCCGATTCGCTCCAGGCTGCGGCGGTGTCATTCGCCATCGCGGCGAAGTTGGCGGCCCAGGCGGGATCGCCCGCGAAATCCGGAGCATTGCCTTCCATCGCCGGGCCTTTGCGCGCTGCGTTCGCCGAATACGGCAAGAATCCGGTGAGATGGTTGGCAAGGGCTCTCTGGTCGAACTCGCTACACGTCGTGGGAGCTTCGAGGTCGAGAGAGCCGATGTCCTGGACGAGGGCGGCAGCCTTGCCGGCTGCCCTGGAAATCATGTCGGGCATGCTCATGTGCATTCTCCTCCAAACCCAGACGGGGCGTTCCGCCGTCATCCTACGACGATTGCCCTCGGCCGCTCTCGACACCACGAGAGGAGTGGCGCTCCGCGGCGCTCGCGGTATCGTGGCGGGGTGGTGGAACTTCCTGCTGTGCAGCGAGTCAAAGCCTCGACGTCACTGTCCCCTAGACCGAAAGGGTCTCATCACGATGGCATCCATCGACCAAATCGAAGGGATCGGGCCGGCCTACGCCAAGAAGCTCCGGTCAGCGGGCGTGCGCTCGTGCGAGGCATTGCTCAAGCGAGGCGCCTCGAAGAAAGGACGTGCCGAGCTGGCCGCAGCAACCGGTTTCGATCCCAAGACGCTGCTCGAATGGGTCAACCGCTCCGACCTGATGCGGGTGCGTGGTGTCGGGTCCGAGTACAGCGATCTCCTCGAGGCCGCAGGAGTCGACACGGTGAAGGAGCTGCGCAACCGCAATGCAGCGAACCTCACCGGCAAGATGGCCGAAGTGAACGCGGCCAAGATAGCCAAGACCGGCAAATCGATCGTGCGGCGGGTGCCGGCAGAGTCCATGGTCGAGCGCTGGGTCGCCCATGCCAAGCAACTACCACCGATGGTGACCCACTAGAGCCCACCTTCCTCCGTGGAATCGAGCGTCGAGGACAGCTCGGCCTGCGATTCATGCTGGGCGCAGCCGGACATGGCCCGGCGTGAGCTGTTGCAGCGAGGACACGCCGAGCAGCTGCATCGTCTTGACGATGCCCTCGTGGAAGATGTCGATCGCCCGGTCGACCCCCTGTTCGCCACCGGCCATCAATCCGTACAGATACGCTCGTCCCACGAAGGCCGCTTTGGCCCCCCGCGCCACTGCGGCGACCACATCCCCGCCGCTCATGATGCCGCCGTCGATGTACACCTCGCACTCGTCGCCTACCGCTTCTGCGATGGAGGGAAGCTGCTCGAACGGTGTCGGGGCGCGATCGAGCTGGCGGCCTCCGTGGTTGGACACGATGATCGCGTCCGCACCGTGGTCCACCACCCGCCTGGCGTCTTCTGGTGTCTGAATGCCCTTGATGACCACCGGTCCCTTCCAGTGCTCGCGCATCCAGTCGATGTCGGCGAGGTTGAGGGTTGGATCGAACATGTCCGTGACCAGACTGGACACGGTTCCTTCGTAAGACTTGAGCGAGGCGAATGAGAGCGGTTCGGTGGTGAGGAGGTTGAACCACCAGGTCGGATGAATCGCCATGTCGGCCAGGGTCCGGATCGAGAGTGCGGGCGGGATCGTGAAGCCGTTGCGGACGTCGCGCAGCCGCCTCCCGCCTACCGGGGTGTCGACGGTGAGCATCGCCGCCGTGTAACCGGCTGCTGCAGCTCGTTGCAGCAGCTCGGCGCTGGCCTGGCGGTTCTTCATGAGGTAGAGCTGAAACCATCGCTCGACGCCGGGTGCTGCAGCTGCCACCTCCTCCGGCGAGGTCGTTCCCATGGTCGACAGCGAGAAGATGATCCCGGCCCGCTGGGCTGCTCGGGCCACAGCCCGCTCGCCCTCGTGGTGCATCATCCGAGTGAACCCGGTGGGGGCAAACGCCAGTGGCAGAGTGCTCGGTCGGCCGAGCAGCGTCGTGGTGGTGTCGATGGAAGACACGTCGTGCAGCACGGATGGGACGAATTCGACCCTTTCATACAACGCGCGAGATCGATTGAGGCTGATCTCGCTCTCCGCCGCACCGTCGACGTAGTCGAACGGCGCCCGTGGGGTCCGTCGCTTGGCGATCCGGCGCAGATCCCAGATCGATCCGGCCAGGGCCACTCGCGAGGCAGGGCCGAGGCCAGGTCGTTTCATCTGCAGCAGCGGTCGGATGTCGTCCCAGCGGGGAAGCTGTCGGTCCATGACGATGAGGCTAGGTCTGACCTCAGGCGGGGTTCAATCCGGCGGCCGGGCCGCCGGGGCATCGTGTGTGTACGCTCACCGGAGAGGAAGGGAGAGATCATGTGCGTATCCGGCACCTCGGCACATCACCACGGGTCGGCACATGGAGGCGCCACTGCTGCGGCGTCCGCCGGCACCGGCTTGGACCGCAGGAGCTTTCTCAAACTCGGCGCCGCCGCCGGGGCCGGCACGGCGTGGGCCATGCTGGGACCGGCTGCATCGGGACGGGCGATGGCCGCCGGCGTCGTCGATCTCACGCACCGTCTCGTCAATGCGTTCCCCACATTCTTCGGTGACGACATGGGGGCCTCTGACGAGGTGCTGTTCGACTATGCCACCGATGGCTTCTACAGCCTGAGATGGACGGTAGATGAGCACACCGGGACCCACATGGACGCCCCCGGCCACTTCGGCGAGGGTGCCATGCTCGTCGACGAGATTCCGGCATCACATCTCGTGGCTCCGCTCGCCGTGATCGACATCAAGCGCAAGGCAGCGAACAACCCGAACGCCACCGTCGATCTCGACGACATCGCGGCGTACGAGCGTCGGCACGGGCGCATCCCCGAGGGGGCTCTGGTGGCGATGAACTCGGGGTGGGCGAACCTCGTCCCCGACGGCGATGCCTTTCGCGGCGGCGATGGATTCCCCGATCTCAACTTTCCCGGGTTCTCTGCCGACGCCACCGGTTTCCTCGCCGCCCGCCGCAATGTCGTCGGCATCGGCGTGGATACGCTCAGCCTCGATCCCGGCAACTCGCAGGACTTCGCCGTTCATTTCTCCTTCCTCCCGACGAATCGGTATGGGATCGAGAATCTGGCGAACCTCGACGCGGTCCCGGCGCGCGGGGCCCGGGTGGTCGTCGGAGCCATCCCGTGGGAGGACGGCTCCGGTGGGCCGTGTCGCGTACTGGCGCTGACGTGATTCGGAGGGTCTACGAAGGTCGGTGCCGTACGCCGACCTGAACGAAGTCGCCGACCACGTCGACGCGCCACGGATCGCCCGCCATCTCGAAGAGCTTCACGAGATCCGAGACTGGGTGATAGTGGTGGTGCGGGGTGCCCCCGCCGTCGCGCTTCGTGTAGTAGGAATGCAGCATCTGGCCGCGCGGAGCTACGTACCGCATGAGGTTCTTCACCATGGCGAGCGTCGGTTCGACGAAGAGCTCGCTGCGATGTAGGTGGGTGATGGCGCGGACGAACACCACATCCATGCTGCCCTCGGCGATCGGCAGATCTTCTTGGGCGTTGGCCACGTGAAACGTGATGTGCGGATAGGCGGCCTTCGCCTGCTCGACCCCGCCTTCTGAGGCATCCACACCTTGGGCGTCGAAGCCGAGCTCATCGAACACCGACGTCCAGAAGCCGTTGCCGCAAGCCACGTCGATCAGCCGGGTACGTTTCCGGCCCTGCTCTGCGAGCTGGAACGCGTCCACGTAGTGCTGCTGCACCCATCTCGTCCACTGCGTCCGTCTCTTCTCGTAGCCGAAACCGCCGGACCGGTAGTGCTGGTCGTAGTGGGTTCCGCGTTCCTCGGCCTGCGTGTCCCTCTTTGCCATGGAGCTCGGTCACCTCCGTATCGACCACACCACGATACCGGCGGGTGCGGCTCGACGTGCCTGTGGTCTCGACATCGGTAGTCGATAGGCTGAGAAGCGTGTTCGTCACCGATGGAGGAGTCGCCGTTCCGGCGGTCACCACCGCACAGATGCGGGAGGTGGATCGGGTGGCGATCGAAGAAACCGGCCCCAACCTGTTTCAGATGATGGAGAACGCGGGCCGCGATCTCGCGGCCACCGTGTTGGCGCACCTCGGCGGGGAGGCCACCCGGCGAATGGTGCTGGTGCTTGCCGGTACCGGTGGCAACGGGGGCGGAGGGATTGTCGCCGCCCGCCATCTCGCCAACCGGGGCGTGGCGGTGAACCTCATGATCCCCGACGACTCGAAGCTCTCCGATGTGCCACGAGCACAGTTCGAGACCTTTCGCCACAGTGGCGGTGACGTGGTAGCCGAGCTACCCGCGGCGACGCCCCACGTCGTGATCGATGCTCTCATCGGTTACAGCCTCGTCGGGGCACCACGGGGTACGGCCGCAGACATGATCGGCCTGGTCGCAGACCTGAGCTCACGAGGTGCCTGGGTGATATCGCTCGACATTCCGAGCGGGATGGATGCGACCACCGGAGCGAGACCGGGACCGGTGGTCGCTCCGAACGTGACGCTCACCCTGGCGCTGCCCAAGACGGGCCTGGTGGCGGAGGGGGCGGGCTCGTTGTTGCTCGGTGACCTCGGCATACCCGCAGCAACCTACCGCCGCAGCGGCATCGCTTGGGATGGTCCGGTCTTCGATGACCGCTTCGTGGTGGGACTCAGCCGCGCAGAATCGGGCGGGTGAGACACGTGGCCCCGCCTTCGGTTTTCAGGGTGATCTCGTCACCCTTGTACGTGCGGACGTCGCAGCCGGCTGCGATGAGCCGTCCCATCGTGACCGGGTTGTTACGCAGCATGATGCAACGTCGTGGAGCCACAGCAAGCACGTTGGTGGCATGGGTAGCCACCTCGCCGTCGGGTACGTCGACGAGATCGATGCCCAGCTCGTCGAGCACGCCGAGGAACGGAACCGGGAGCATGGGGCGGTACCCCACGGCGAGATCGTCGTCGGCCATGCTGATCAGCGACATGAGATGCAGGCAATGAGCCGGACCGGTGTGGTAGGGCAGCCCCACCGGCAGCAACTCGACACCAGGCAGCAGATCGTGCAGTTGGTCGATCGCGCTCTGATTGGTACGAAAGCCCAGCCCAACGGCAAGCACGTCGGGACGAAGCCAAAGGAGATCCCCGCCCTCGGCCACTCCTGGATGCTCGATGCTGCCGTGGTGGGGCACCCCGGCAGCAACGATGGTTGCGGTGAGGGGCTCTTCTTCGCCGCGCCGTAGCGGCTTTCCCATGCGCAGCGTTATCACTCCGTGATCAGTGGTGAAGACCGGGTCGTGCACATAGATCGCATCGCTCAATCCCGGGAGCGGGGTGTCGTGCTCGATCACCTCGGCACCGTCGTCGAGCAGGTGCTTGGTCAGTCCGTCGTGCTCCACCGCCGCCGTCGGCAGGTGAGGGCTGCCGGCGTATCCCCATTGCGCCGGATCGACGTCGACCAACGCATGGCCGGGTCGCCGCACCACCACGCGACGTAGCGGCGCCACCATCGAATGTCCCCCGAATCCTGGACTCGTCACGGTCTTCCTGCTCGTCGCCGGGGGAAACGTTACTGCGACCTGCGAACGGCGGCCGCATCCTCGCGAGGCCGCAGCAATCAGACCCGAGAAGCGATACGCTCCGCAGCAATGGCGCAGATGGAGGAGACATGACCGATACCAAGATCATGCTTGCGGAGAGCGAGATCCCGACTCAGTGGTACAACCTCATTCCGGATTTGCCCTCGCCGCCACCGCCGCCACTTCACCCGGGCACACATCAACCGGTGGGTCCCGACGATCTGGCGCCATTGTTCCCCATGGCGCTCATCGGCCAGGAGGTGACTGGCGACAGCTACGTCGACATTCCCGGCGAGGTCATGGACATCTACCGTCTGTGGCGTCCTTCACCGCTGTACCGAGCGCATCGGCTGGAGCAGGCGCTCGATACCCCGGCGCGCATCTACTACAAGTACGAGGGGGTGAGCCCCGCCGGCTCGCACAAGCCCAATACCGCGGTTCCTCAGGCGTTCTACAACGCTCAGGAGGGCGTACGTAAGTTGACGACCGAGACCGGCGCCGGGCAGTGGGGGAGTGCGCTGGCGTTCGCCTGTGCGCTGTTCGAGCTGGAGTGTGAGGTGTGGCAGGTGCGTGCCTCATACGACGCCAAGCCATATCGCGCCACCATGATGCAGGTGTGGGGCGCCGAGGTACACCCCAGCCCAAGCGACGCCACGCAGGCGGGGAGAGCGATCCTCGAGCAGGATCCCGACAATCCGGGTTCGCTCGGCATTGCGATCTCGGAAGCGATCGAAGTCGCCGCCGGGGATCCGCACGCCCGGTATGCGCTGGGAAGCGTGCTCAACCACGTGCTCATGCATCAAACGGTCATCGGTGAGGAGGCGTTGCGGCAGCTTCGCGAGATCGACGAGACGCCGGATCTGTTGGTCGGCTGTACCGGTGGCGGGTCGAACTTCGGAGGTCTCTCCTTCCCGTTCATCCGGGAGAAGCTCGCCGGCAACATGAGCCCGACCATCCGCTGCGTCGAGCCGGCCGCCTGTCCGTCGCTCACTCGCGGCGTGTACCGCTACGACTTCGGCGACACCGCCGGCATGGCTCCACTCGTCAAGATGCACACTCTTGGCCACGACTTCATCCCCGATCCAATCCATGCGGGAGGTCTGCGCTATCACGGGATGGCCCCGCTGGTCTCGCACCTCTACGAATTGGGTCTGGTGGAGGCGGAGGCGATCGGGCAGACGGAGTGCTTCGAAGCCGCGGTGACCTTCGCCCGCACCCAGGGCATCATCCCTGCTCCTGAACCGACCCATGCCATCGCCGCAGCCATCCGCGAGGCGAATCGGGCGAAAGAGACGGGAGAAGAGACGGTGGTCCTCACCGCCCTCTGCGGTCATGGCCACTTCGACCTGAGGGCCTACGAGGATTTCATGAGTGGCGAGTTGGTTGATTACGAGTATCCGGCCGACAAGGTTGCCGCCGCTATGGAGAAGATACCGGCGGTGCGATGAGAGGTTATGACTGCGACTGGTGAAGGTGGTCAGCCGCCGCCCCCACCGGAGCCAAACGTCTCCCACTCGGTGTTGAGGTCGTCGATGTGAGCCACCGTTGCGTTACCGAGATACTCGACCGCGCTCACCACGACGAGTGCGATGAAGGCGATCAACAGTGCGTATTCGACGAGATTGGCGCCGTGCTCGTCACCGCGTAAGACCCACCACAACTGCGCTCGAAGGATCATCCTCACCTCGGGTATCCACTAGGGCTCCCGGCCCAGTGCCCACGAGCTGGCCCGCCTCTTTTGCCTCAATCAGCAGTGTATGAGATGTGGTCTTTGCCCTCAACGGGCCGCACGACCCAGTTGTGAACCGGAAGCGTGGGTGGCGGAGGTTGGCGCCAAATGGTGGCGCAGGGTCGTCCACGTCTCCTGCTCCGCGAGCGAGTCGCGCAGCGAGCGCAGGGTGCGTAGGAACGTGGGGATGGTCGCCCGGGTCGACAGCGGATTGGGCCGTGTCACCTGGAGCACGTGCTCGTCCGGACGGAGCACCACGATGTCGGTGTCCGGCCAAGCACCCCGGATCCGATCGACCTCGGCGTCGAGAGCGGCGCAGCCGACATTGTCGATGGCCGCTTCGTAAAAGCGCGCTCCGGTGCGCAGCTCATCAGCGGCCATCGGAGCGATGACGAGCACGAGGTCGAGTGGCTGCTCGGCACCGAGCACGAAGTCTGCGCTGGTCCCGCTGGCCAGCCCTCCGTCCACGTAGAGGCTGCCGTCGATGCGCACAGGCTGGTACACCATCGGGATGGCCGCGCTGGCGCCAACCGCCGTGGCCAGCGGTGCGTCGGGGGCGGCCTCGGTGCCGAAGGGAACCCGCTTGCCGGAGATGAGATCGAAGGCGACGATCACAGTTGGCTTCTCCGGCCATCCGTCGGCCATCGGGCCGAGACGCTCCCGAACCCACTCCTCGATTCCGGCGGTCGAGTAGATGGCGGGGCTGCCGACGATGAGGCGCAGATCGGGGTGGGTGAGGTTGGGCAGAATGCCGCGCCGCATCCATCGGAACATCCCGCCCGGACGGGTGCGGCGATAGATCCGCCGCTGCAACCGCCGTGCCACGTCCTCACGGTCGGTTCCTCCGTCGAGGAACGTGTCGAGGGACAGCTCGCCTCCGCGTACCATCGCTGCGGTGAATGCGCCCGCCGATGTGCCCACGATGACCTCGGCGTCGTCCGCATCCCATCCGGTTGCCATCTCGAGAGCGAGCAGGGCTCCAAGGTGGTAGGACGCACCTGTGGGCCCCCCACCTCCCAGCACCAAACCTACCCGTGACATTGCGCCCAGGTTAGAGGCTGAGAGAGCCAAAATCGGGGATGGAGCAGTCCGGGCCGGGCCCAATGGACGGTGCCGAGGTGGTCGCTGGCGGCCCGTCACACGGCGTAGTGTCGCCAAATGCAGTTCCGACGGGTGCGGCGAGACGACCAGGATCACATCGAACGACTGCTCGCACGGCGAAGCGGGGCGGATCAGCGCGATGCTCTCACCGAGTACAAGGTCGCGAAACGTCGGTCCGGGGAGGCGATCGAGGTCGTGGCCGTGGATTCCCAGGGGATTGCGGGGTATGCGATCGCGGCCCAACATGGCGATGGCGGCTACGGCATCGAGCTCGTCCCTCGCCCCGGCACGGCCGAGGTGCAGGTGGCGGTGGGCCTGATGAGGCAGCTGTGCGCATCGCTTCCGCCCGAAACGTCCGGCTACGTGTGGGCGTGGCGGGACGCAGACATCACCGCCGCCGAGGCCATGGACTTCATGCGGACACGACGGCTGATAACCATGGAGCGGTGGCTCGACGAGTCAGATGATCTGGATCCGGTGGTGCCGGCCGGATTCCGGCTGCGCCGCTTCGTGGTTGGTGAGGACGAAGCGGCGTGGGTGAGGGTGAACCGCCGGGCGTTTGCGCACCACCCTGAGACCTCGGCGATCGACGAAGCCGACCTCCGACGCCGTCAATCCGAGGACTGGTTCGATCCGGCGGGTTTCATCCTCGCGGTCGACGACGCAGATGAGGTGGTGGGCTACTGCTGGACGAAGCTACACCCCGGATCGCTCGGCGAGATCTACATCATCGGTGTGGTTCCCGAGGTACGAGGCTCCGGTTTGGGGAGGGCCCTTCTCGATGCGGGGCTGGCAGATCTGCATCGACGGCAGGGAGCAGGGAGGGTGCAGCTGTACATGGACGGCGACGATGTCAAGCTGACCGATTTCTACGCGGCCAACGGATTCACCCGAACCTTTGAGACCTTCGCCTACGAGCTCGTGTGTCAGCCGAAGCGCTGACCGCACGAGCGGCAACGCACGTCGCTCTCGTCGGTCTCGGAATGGCACCAGGGACAGGGGAGATCGGGGCCGAGTTCGAGACCGGCATGCGGCACCGGACCGATCCGGGGAGTCGATGCCGGAGTGCGAGTAGCGGCCACCACGCCTCCGGCAACCAGGGCAGCGGCGACGATCGTCTCGATCATGATCCGGTCCTTCCTCCTGGTATGAAAGGCTAGGACCGGCAGTCCCGGTTTTCGCGGATTTCCCCGCCGCAAACGCATCGAAGAGGGTCCGGCGCCGAGCTGAGCTCAACTAGGCTCCGGGCGCCGAGACCGCCAGGACATCCGGCAGCCCCGACTGCGAGAAGAAGATCACGTGCCAGTTCACATCACCCTCCCCGATGGAAGTGCTCGCGAGTACCACGACGGAGTCACCGGGGCCGACGTAGCTACTTCGATCGGAGCCCGTTTGGCCAAGGCCGCCGTGGCCGTGCGGTTCGACGGAGAGTTGCGCGATCTCGGACGGCCGTTGCCGGGCGATGGCTCCATAGAGATCGTCACGGATACCACGCCGGACGGCCGGCATGTGCTGCGGCATTCCGCCGCCCACGTCCTGGCGCAGGCCGTTCTCGATCTGTACCCCGGAGCGGCTTTCGCCATCGGACCTCCGATCGACGACGGGTTCTACTACGACTTCGACATTGGTCGTGGTTTCACCCCGGACGACATCGAGCGCATCGAGACCCGTATGCACGAGATCGTCGCCGAGGACCAGCCCTTCGTGCGGGACACGATGTCCAAGGAGAAGGCACTCGATGTCTTCGCCGACCAACCATTCAAGACGGAGATCATCGAGTCCGTCGAGGAGAGCGAGGGCGCCGGTGGAGACGAGGTCAGCGTGTATCGCAACGAAGACTTCGTGGATCTGTGCCGCGGGCCGCACCTGCCGTCGACCGGTCGTCTCAAGGCGTTCAAGCTCATGCGCACCGCCGGCGCCTACTGGCGTGGCGACGAATCGAAGGCCCAGTTGCAGCGGATCTATGGCACGGCATGGGAAAGCAAGCAGGCACTCGAGGATCACCTGCATCGACTCGAGGAGGCGAAGCGTCGCGACCATCGCAAACTCGGCACGGACCTCGACTTGTTCTCCTTTCCCACGGAGCTGGGCAGCGGATTGGCGGTGTGGCACCCGAAAGGCGGCATCATCCGGCGGGAGATCGAGGACTACAGCCGGCGGACACATCAGGCCAACGACTACGACATCGTCTTCTCGCCGCACGTCGCTCGATCCGATCTGTGGCACACCTCGGGTCACCTGGACTTCTACGCCGAAGGCATGTACCCGGGTATGGAGATGGACCACGGCAGCGAATACCGGATGAAGCCCATGAACTGTCCGTTCCACATCCTCATCTATTCGAGCCGCGGCCGCAGCTACCGCGAACTGCCCCTCCGGCTGTACGAGCTGGGGACGGTGTATCGCTACGAACGCTCCGGTGTCATTCACGGACTACTCCGGGCGCGCGGCTTCACCCAGGACGACAGTCACATCTTCATCACCGAGGACCAGATCGCGGCCGAGCTGCAGAACCTGCTCGACTTCACGCTCATGGTGCTGCGCGACTTTGGGTTCGAGGAGTTCGAGGCCGATCTGTCGACGCGACCCGACAAGTCGGTGGGCCGGGCAGAGCTGTGGGATCGTGCCGAAGAGGCGCTGCGAGACGCCCTGGTCACCGCCGGGATCCCCTACGAGGTGGCGGAGGGGGAGGGTGCTTTCTACGGCCCGAAGATCGACATCCACGTGCGTGATGCCATCGGCCGGCGCTGGCAGCTGTCGACGTTGCAGGTCGACTTCGCCCAACCGGAGAACTTCGACCTCGGCTACACCACGAGCGAGAACGTCTCGGCACGCCCGGTGATGATTCACCGTGCACTCATGGGTTCGATCGAGCGTTTCGTCGCCATCCTGCTCGAGCACTACGCCGGGGCGCTTCCCGCCTGGCTGTCGCCCACCCAAGTCGCCATCGTCCCGGTCGCGGATCGCCACCTCGACTACGCCCGCACCGTTGCACTGCGGCTGAAGGGCGAGGGGCTCAGGGTCGACGTCGACGAGGCGGACGACACAGTCGGGGAGAAGATCCGCCGAGCCATTACGAACAAGACGCCTGCGGTCCTCGTGGTCGGCGACGACGATGTGGCCAACGAGACGGCGGGGATCAGACTGCGAGATGAGGACGTCGAGCGACGGGGTGTGCCGGTCGACGATGCCCGCGCGGAGCTCGTGGAGCTCACGGCCCCGCCGCGCTGAGCCTCTCCACGTCTCGCCGGAACCACGACAAATCCGACAATGGGTCGGGCGCCGTACTGCCGTAGATAAGCTGGGTCACCGAAGGGAGCGCAGCCGGTACCGCAACCACTTCCACGGCTGCGCCCAGCGGCTGAGAGAATCGAGGCATCGTGAACGCACTGGTCCATGGGCTTTCCAACGTCGTGCGCAAATACCCGTGGGCCGTCATCGTCATCATCGTCGCGATCTCCATGGCGCTCGGTGCCCTGTCCGGCCAATTCACCCCGGAGGAAGACTCCAACGATTCGTTCGCTCCCGAGGCTCCGGAGCTGGCCGCCGCCGAGCGAATCACGGAACTCTTCGGCGAGGAGAGCTCCGTCAACATCATGCAGGTGATCGTCACCGCCCCCGAGGGCGGCGACGTGTTCTCGCTCGACGGTCTCGCCGCATCGCAGGCCATCACCGAGGCGGCGGCCGGGAGCGATCTCAGTGGCTACCTGCTCGACGATCCTCAGCAACCGGCCTTCGTGAGCTGGCTCTTCCCCGCGGAGCAAGCGATCTTCCAGGAGGAGGCTCAACCTCCTGGCTCCGACGACGAGTTGCGCCAGCTCTACGGCGACGCACTGGCGCAGATGCCGCCCGAGCAGGCCGGTTTTGCCGACCAGCTCCTGCCGGCGTCGGCAGATACGACGATGCCGAGCTCGGAGTCCGCTCTGATGCTCATCTTCCACAACGCAGGAACCCAGCTGGAGGTCGAGAAGTTCGTCGACACCTCGGCAGCGGCAGCTGATCAGATCCAAGGCGCAGCGCTGCCCGCCGGCTTCGAGGCGCAGCCCTTCTCCTTCGAGCTGCTCTTCGCCGATCAGGACGAGTTCCAGTCTGAGATCGGGCGGCTGTTTGCCACCGCCGGTCTCATCATCATCATCGTGCTCTCGACGGTGTTCTTGATCATTCCCCGGCAGGAGCGCAACCGGCGGCTGGCGGTGGTCGGCATCGTGGCCATGGCGCTTGGCACGATCGTGGCCATCTTGCCCACGCTGGCGACCATCCTGCCGAGCCTCTTCCCCGACGCCATGGCCGATTGGCCCTCGGGGACGCTGCTGCTGGCTGCCGTCGTCATCATCCTGCTCACGTTTCTCGTGTGGACGTTGCAGTCGCCGCGGCTGCGGCGCACGGTGGCCGACACGTTGCTCACCTTGATTGCGATCTTCTTCGCCATCGGCTGGATGAACGGTCTCGGGTTCCTCATCTTCACCGAGGCCAGTCCGATGGCGCAGATCTTGCCCATCCTCCTGATCGGTCTCGGTGTGGATTACTCGATCCACGTGACCAGCCGCTATCGAGACGAGGTCTCGCAAGGCAGCACAGTGGATCAGGGCGTGGGGATTGCCGTCCGCACCGTCGGTGTGGCGCTGGTTCTGGCGACCGTCACGACGGCGGTCGGGTTCCTCACCAACGTCACCAACGACATTCCGGCACTGCGCGAGTTCGGCTTGCTTGCCGCCATCGGCATCGTGGCCAGCTTCCTGCTCATGTTGACGTTCGTCCCCGCGGTGCGCGAGGTGCTCGACCGGCGAGCGGAACGCAGAGGCAGTCTCGATCGAGACGCCCTCGAAGGTGGCGACTCCCGAGCCTTGCCCCGGCTCATCGGCAGCACGTCCGGCCTGGCCACCCGTTTCGGGGCGGCCACGCTCGTGGTGGCGCTGGTGCTCGGTGCAGTGGGTGGATTTGGAGTGACTCGCCTCGAGGCAGCCTTCAGCTTCCTCGATTTCGTCCCTACCACCTCACCGCTGCGTACCACCTTCGAAACGCTGCTCGACGACTTCGGCGGTGGTTTCGGCGAGACCACGCAGATCCTGATCGAAGGCGAGGTCGCCACGGCTACCGTCTGGAATGCCATGGCCGAGGCGAACGGCAACCTCGTCGATACCCCAGATGTGGTCACGTTCGGTGGCCAGCCGAGCGGCACCTCACCGCTGGCTGCTGTCATCCAACTGGCCAATCCCGAATCACCGGTGGCCGATCCCGCGGTGGGTGCGGCGCTCGAGGAAGCAGGGTTCGATCAGACCACGTTACGGGTGGCAGATGGCGCTGCGGTCGCCCCGATCTTCGATGCGGCGTTTGCCGCCGCCCCGGACCAGCTTCGGGGGGTGCTGCATCGCACCGACACAGGGGGATATGACGCTGCTCTGTTCGACATCACCACCCAAGCTGGAGAATCCGGGGCGAGCGACCTCCGGGCCGCCGTCGCGGACGATTTCACCCCGGTGGGGGAAGCCGGGCTCAGTGCGATCGGAACCTCGGAGGAGATCATCAACGATGTGGTCGTGACGACGTTGCGCAATTCACAGGTGTCGTCGCTCATGATCACGCTGGTGGCCGCCCTGATCCTGCTCGTCGTCAGCTTCTGGTTCCAGGCGCGCCGCCCGATGCTCGGTGTGATCACGACGCTGCCGGTGGTGCTCGTCGTCGTGCTGTCATTCGCCCTCATGGCGGCGTTCGGTATCCCCTTTGGGCCCGTCACCGCCACGATCGCAGCGCTGGCGATCGGTATCGGCATCCCGTACATGATTCACATCACCCACCGGTATCTCGAGGAGCGGCGGGCGCAACCGACGCCGGCGGCTGCGATCAAGGAGACGCTCACCCACACCGGCGGTGCCCTGGCCGGGTCGGCGGTCACCACGGTGGCGGGCTTCGGCATCCTCGTGACGTCGACGACGATTCCGTTCCGCCAGTTTGGATTCGTGACCGCATACACCATCCTCCTTGCGTTGCTCGCCGCGGTATTGGTGCTGCCGTCGATGCTGGTCCTCTGGGATCGCTGGCATCGCCGGAACGGCGATACTTCTGCCGATGCGCACCCCACGGACGTTGCACGGATACCCGCATGAGTAGTGACACCTCGGAACCCGTCGATACCAATACGGCGGGCCGCGGCGGTATCGAGGTCCCTGCATCCGTGGCGGACGCCGCGGCCATGCCGGAGGATCTCAACGCAAATGTCTTCGGGCCCTATGCGGTGCCCGACCCGTCGCGGCGGCGACGTGCTGCGGTGGTCTATGCGGTGGCTGCAGCCGGCGTGGCTGTGGGTATCGCTCTCGGACTACCGCCGGGCATGTGGCTCCTCGTTCTCGGGCTGGTCGTTGTCGCGGCGGTCAATTGGGTGTCGGGCTGGGAGCTCGAGGTTCGTGAGGGAGTAGCGCTGGAAACCGCCAATCGGGCCATCGGATTCCCGGTAGGTCACGCGTCGGCCAACCTCGGTTTCCACGGGGTCCGTGCCAGGCCCATCTGGAACGTGCTCGTGTTCTCCGCCGAGGACCCACCGTCCCAACGCGGGCTGGTCCGGATCGATGCCATCAGCGGAGGGGTCGTCGAGCAGTATTCGGAGCAAATCCCGCTCGACGAGCGGTGAGACTCAGCGAGCTTCGATGGTCTGAAAGTCCCGTTTGGTCTCGCCGGTGTAGATCTGGCGGGGTCTGGAGATGCGACGCAGCGGGTCCTCGTGCATCTCCTTCCAGTTGGCGATCCAGCCTGGCAAACGCCCGATGGCGAACAACACCGTGAACATCCGTACCGGGAAGCCCATGGCCCGGAACACGATGCCTGAGTAGAAGTCGACGTTCGGGTAGAGGTTGCGATCGATGAAGTAGCTGTCGTTGAGGGCGATCTCCTCCAACTCCTGTGCGATCGCCAGCAGCGGGTCTTGTGTGCCGACCAGTTCCAGCACCTTGTCGACGTAGCCTTTGAGGATGCGGGCGCGGGGGTCGTAGTTCTTGTAGACGCGGTGGCCAAAGCCCATGAGCCGGAACGAATCCTCCCGATCCTTCGCTCGCTTCACCGCCACCTCGACCGTCATCTCCGGGTCATCGTGGATCGCCCCCAGCATCTCCACGACCGCCTGATTGGCCCCCCCGTGCAGCGGACCCCACAGGGCGTTCATCCCCGCAGCCACCGATGCGAACAGATTGGCCTCGCTCGAACCCACGAAGCGCACGGCAGCCGTCGAGTTGTTCTGCCCATGGTCGGCATGGAGGATCAGCAGGACATTGAGGGCCGCCGAGACGGCCGGATCGATGATCTTCGGTTCGACCGGAAGAGCAAACATCATGTGAAGGAAGTTCTCCACGTAGTCGAGGTCGTTCCGCGGGTAGATGTAGGGCTGGCCGACCGACTTCTTGTAGGCCCAGGCTGCAATGGTGGGCATCTTGGCGATGAGCCGGACCGCGCTCGCGATCACCGCATCGGGGTCACGGGGGTTGGTGTAACGCTCGTAGAACGTGGAGATCGCGTTGGTGGCCGACGACAGGATCGCCATCGGATGTGCACTCCGTGGGAATGCATCGAAGAAGCGCTTGATCTCCTCCGACAGGAGTGTGTGGCGCCGTACGGTCTCGGTCCACTCCTCGAGTGCCGCCGCCGTTGGGAGCTCGCCGAACAACAACAGATAGGCCACTTCGAGAAACGTGCAGTTGAAGGCGAGGTCCTCGATGGCGTACCCGCGATGACGCAGCGTGCCTTCGGCGCCGTTGACATAGGTGATCGAGCTCTTCACCCCGGCGGTGCTACCGAAGCCGGGATCGAACGCAACCACCCCGGCGTCGTTGCGGAGTGTGGAGAGGTCGATGCCGTGCTCGCCGATCGTGGCTTCGACCAGGGGCAGGTCGTACGATTCGCCAGCGACATGCAACGTGGCGTGATCGTCCGACACAACACCCTCCCTCTTCTCGGAGTGTGCACGGTGTCCCCGTGCGGGTGGGGCGAGTGTAGCCACGACGACAGCGCGGCCTGCCGTGGTAGCTTGCCGCTCGAAATGAGGAGCTTCGTGTGCTCGATCTGAGGGGACGCAGCCTGCTGGCCCCGATCATCGACCCCGTAGCCGCCGGTCTCTCCAAGGCCAAACTCACCCCGACGAGCGTGACGATCGCCGGTCTTCTGGTGACCATCGTGGGTGCTGTCTTCATCGCAAACGGGCGTTTTGTGGCGGGTGCGCTCATCGCCGGTGGGGGTTCGCTGCTCGACGCTCTCGACGGGGCGCTGGCGAGATACCAGGAGTCGGCGTCCACGAAAGGCGCTTTCATCGACACCATGTCAGATCGCTTCGGGGAAATCGCCATCTGGACCGGGTTGAGCTTCGAGATCCGCGACGACGGCACGCTGCTCATGCTGTGTTTGGTCGGGCTGGCCTTCTCGTTGCTGACGCCGTATGTGCGAGCCAAGGCGGAGAGTTGGGGCGCCGAGGGGCGTGGTGGCTGGATGGGTCGCGCCGAGCGTCTGATTTTCCTGCTGGTCGCCATCGGTGTGGCCGGCCTGTGGGAGCGCGATGTGGTGCTGCTCCCCGGGCTGTGGGTCTTCGCCGTCCTGTCGGGCTTCACCGTCGCCCAACGCATTCGCCGCACCTGGCAACAGCTCGAAGCGTGAGAGAGACCATCGAGTTCGCTGCCTACCGGGTGGGGGCTGCCCTCTTCGGTGCTCTCCCCGAGCCCGTGGCGCGCACGATGGGTGAGTGGTTGGGCTGGCTGACCTCGTTTGTCAGTCGCCAGAAGCTGGGTCTCGTGCGCCGCAACCTCGCTCGGGTCGTCGGGTCGGAGCTCGCCACCGTCCGCCGGACCCGTCGCGTGTTCGCCAGCTACGGCCGCTACTGGGCGGAGGTGTTCTGGGTGAGAGCATCGCGGCGCGATGAGATCCTCGCCAACAGCGAGATCCTCGGCGCCGAGCACATAACCGACGCCGTCGCCGCCGGGCAAGGCATCGTGCTGGCCTTACCCCACATGGGCAACTGGGAGGCGGCGGGTCCCGCCGCCGCCAGCCTGGGGGCACCCGTGCTGGCCGTCGCCGAGTCGCTGCGCAATCGCAGAATCGTGGATTGGTTCATCGACATCCGCAGTCAGCTCGGTATCGATGTCATCCTCACGGGTGCTGAACGTCGTACCAGCGGAGCTCTGCTCGACAGGCTCAAGCGAGGCGGCACGATCGCGCTGCTGGCCGATCGCGATCTCGCTGGTACCGGTATCGAGGTCGAATTCTTCGGCGAGGGGACCACAGTGCCGGCGGGGCCTGCCGCCCTTGCGGATCGGACCGGCGCCGCCCTGATCCCTGTGGGGTGCTATTTCAAGCAGGGGCGCGGTCACCGCTTCGACGTACGCGACCCGATCGCCATCCCCGAAATCGCCGACAAGACAGAGCGGATCGCCACGGTCGCGCAGAGCCTCGTCCTGATCTTGGAGGAGCTCATCCGTGCCGCCCCCGAACAGTGGCACCTGTTCCAGCCGAACTGGCCGAGCGACCGCATCCAGCTCGAGGAGTTGGGGTCCTGATGCGGATCGGTCTGGTCTCTCCCTACGACCTGGGTCGGTTTGGCGGGGTGCAAGACCAGCTGCGTGTGCTCGCCGCCGAGCTGCGCCGCCGGGGCGACGACGTCGTCATCGTCGGCCCGGGGGAGACCGGGCCACCGGGTGCGGCGCTCGTGGGCGGAATCACCGAAGTGCCTGGCAACGGTGCGACCACACCGATCACGCTGTCACCCCGTGCAGTGGGTCGAGCCGTCACAGCTCTGATCGAGGTGGACGTGATCCACCTGCACGAGCCGCTCATGCCGGCGCTCTGCTTCGGGCTGCTGCGACGCAAGCTCGCTCCGACGGTCGCGACGTTCCACGCCGATCCGCCGCCGTGGTTGCGGCGCATGTACCGCACGGGCCGCTCGATGGTGGGTCGGCTGCTTTCTGGGGCCCAGGTCGTCACCGCTGTGTCTCCGGTGGCCGCATCGGTCATCGCAGGGGTCAGACGACCGCTCATCATCCCCAATGCGCTCGATCTGCGACATCCGCCTTCCGGGCTGGCTCGCAACGAAGCTCGGATTGCCTTTCTCGGGCGCAACGATCCTCGCAAGGGTCTCGCGGTTTTGCTGCGGGCGTGGCCCGAGGTCAAGGCCGCTCGACCTGATGCCGAGCTGATCGTGATCGGCACCGAGCCGGTGCGTCACGCCCCTGGCGATGTCGTCTTCCACGGCCGGGTCAGCGAGGAGCGCAAACGGGACCTCCTCGGTGCCAGTGGGGTCTTCTGCGCACCAAACACTCGGGGGGAGAGCTTCGGTGTCACGGTGGCCGAAGCCATGGCGGCCGGTTGTGCCGTCGTGGCCAGCGCACTCCCCGGCTTCGAGTTCGTGCTGGCCGGGAGCGGTGTCACCGTCCCCCCAGGGGACTCCGCACAGCTTGCGGCCGCGTTGATCCAACTGCTGAATGACGATCAGCAGCGCCGGCGTCTACGAGACGCCGCACGAAGCCGGGCGGCGGCATTCGACGTCACCCGCGTCGTCGATCAGTATCACCGGACCTATCGGGTTGCGTTCGAAGCCTGAGGGAGACTCGGGCGGCCGCTCGGTACACTGCGGGCCGATCGGTGAAAGGATGTCCGGATGCCTGCGACGAGTGCCGCAGAGCCGCTCGTGACCGTCGCCGTCGAACTTCCGATCGGCACGATCACCATGAACAATCCGCAGCGCCGCAATGCGCTCAGCCTGGAGATGATGACCGAGCTCACCGCTGCGCTGAACGACGTATCGCAGACAGAAGGTGTCCGCGGCATTGTCATCGCCGGCGCCGGCCCGGCGTTCTCGGCCGGCCACGACCTCGGCGAGATGATCGATCGCGATCCGGCTTTCTACGCCAAGCTGTTCGATGCGTGCACGCTGATGATGCAGACGATCCACCGGATGCCGCAGCCCGTCGTCGCCAAGGTCCACGGCATCGCCACCGCGGCAGGATGTCAGCTCGTTGCGTCCTGTGATCTCGCGGTTGCCGCAGAGACGGCCAGTTTCGCCACGCCGGGCGTGAAGATCGGCCTCTTCTGCTCGACGCCAATGGTGCCCGTGTCTCGCGCCGTGGGGAGGAAACGAGCCATGGAGATGCTGCTCACGGGTGAACCGATCAGCGCCGCGACTGCCCAGGCGTGGGGTCTGATCAACCGGGTGGTCGCCGCGGACGAGCTGGATGACGCGGTCGATCAGCTCCTGGAGCGGATCACGCGGTTCAGCCCCGTGATCATCGGCATCGGGAAGGAGGCCTTCTACCGCCAGATCGATCTCGACGAGGACGGCGCCTACCTGTACACGAAGGACGTCATGGCGCACAACGCACAGCTGGCGGATGCCCAGGAGGGTATGGGAGCCTTTCTCGAGAAACGATCGCCGGTGTGGTCGGACGAAGGTCGCGCCGAGGCATCCCCATGAACAACCGCGCCAACTACACCCCCCTGAGCCCGCTGTCATTCCTGGAGCGTTCCGCCGATGTCTTCGCCGACAAGGAAGCGGTCGTCTACGGCAACCGCCGCCTGACCTACGGCGAGTTCGCCGACCACGTCACCCGTATGGCGAACGCACTGCGAGAAGCAGGTATCGAGCCCGGGGACCGGGTGGCGTATCTCATGCCGAACCTGCCCGAGATGCTGGCCGCCCATTTCGCCGTGCCGCTGGCGAATGCGGTGCTCGTAGCGATCAACACCCGGCTGTCACCTGACGAGATCTCGTACATCCTCACCCACTCGAAATCTCGCATCCTCGTTGCCGACACCGAGTTGCTGGCTGCCCTGGAGAATGTGGAGGGCAACTGGGCATCGGTGGAAAAGATCGTGGCCCTCGACGACGTCGGCGTCGAAGCCGATCTGGCGGCTGTTCCCTACGACGAGTTCTTCGAACGCGGCAGCTCCGACCCGCTGCCGTGGCGAGTGGAGGACGAGCTGCTCCCCATCTCGATCAATTACACCTCCGGAACCACCGGTCGTCCCAAGGGGGTGCAGTACACCCATCGTGGTGCGTACCTGAACGCTCTCGGCGAGGTCATCCACTCCCGGCACACGCCGCGGAGCGTGTATCTGTGGACGTTGCCCATGTTCCACTGCAACGGATGGTGCACCACCTGGGGCGTGACCGCCATCGGAGGGACCCACGTGTGCCTCCGCGCCGTGCGATTCGACGAGATCTGGCGCCTCATCCGCTCTGAGGGCGTCACCCACTTCAACGCTGCCCCAACCGTGTTCATCGGCATGGTGAACCACGAGGACGCAGGGCCATTTCCACAACCGGTCATCGCGACGACGGCCGGAGCGCCACCAAGCCCGACGATCATCGGGGAGATGCACAAGCTCGGTGCCGAGGTGGTACACGTCTACGGGCTCACCGAGACCTACGGTCCCCACACGGTGTGCGAGGTGCAGCCGGGCTGGGAGGACCTCGATGCGGCTGAGCTGGCCAGGAGAATGGCTCGCCAGGGCGTGGCGATGGTCGTCGCCGATCCGATCCGGGTGACCGACGACGAAATGGTCGACGTCGCCCGGGATGGGGAGACCATGGGCGAGGTACTCATGCGGGGCAACAACGTCATGGGGGGATACTTCGACGACGAGGAGGCCACGGCGCAGGCGTTCGCCGGCGGCTTCTTCCACTCAGGCGATCTCGGTGTGCGGCACCCCGACGGATACATCCAACTGCGTGATCGCTCCAAGGACATCATCATCTCCGGTGGGGAGAACATCTCCACGATCGAGGTGGAGCAGGCGATCATGAGCCATCCGGCGGTGCTCGAAGCAGCCGTCGTTGCAGTGCCTCACGAGCAATGGGGTGAGCGGCCCAAGGGCTTCGCCATCTTGAAGAGCGGCGCCAGCGTCACCGAAGACGAGCTGATCGAGCACGTCCGTGGTCGTATCGCCAGGTTCAAGGCTCCGGACAGCATCGAGTTCCCCGATTCCCTCCCCAAGACCTCGACCGGCAAGATCCAGAAGTACGTGCTGCGCGAAAAGGAATGGGCCGGTCACGAGAGCCGCGTGCACTAGTTGCTTTGGTCGCTGAGATCCGCGTTGCATGATCGGTGGGGGGTGGTGGGGCGGATCAGCTCCCGGGCTGCCGCGGGACGGTGGGGTGGGAGAATCGCCGCGCCCGTTCGGGTGCGGGCGAATGCGGCGCCCGTCTTCG
>JBFISM010000007.1:0-55893 GCA_041608535.1 Acidimicrobiia bacterium | reverse complement strand
GATCGAGGCAACCATCGACGCCTCAGGAGTCTTGCCGCCAGGCTTGATCAAGTCCTCGCTGACCGCCAACTCGGTGATGCGCCGATAGTGCATCGGCGCACCTTTCGAATGACGCGTGAGCACCACCTCTGCGGCGTCTGTATACGTCAGGCGGTCTTGGCTCATGGCCCGAATCTAACGCTCCGTTCCGAAGGCCCACTAGCAGTCTCCATGGCCCGAATACGCGCGGCCCATCAGGCTCGGATGCAACACTTGCGCCCATGGGCAGCGGCGAGTCCCGTGTCGAGCAGGAACGGCGATCCTGGACGGAGCGTTCAACAGCGCTTCAAGGATCTTGAGGAGGAGTTCCAGAGGAACCTCGCGGCGGCGACCGACCCAGAAGAGCGACGGGCGTTGAAACACGAGTTCGGCCAGAAGCGACGCGTGCAGAGGGAGCAGGACGTTCGCCTTGGCAAACGCTCGCCGGGTCTGTCCATCCAGATGCAGCAGATCATGTGGGCTCGGTGGCTTGAGGTTGCGGTGGAACATGAACTCGAGGCCCGGCGGTCCTTCAAGGAACTCCTGTCGGGCGCGCATTCAGACACACTTCTGATCGAGTTCCGGGCGTCGCTGGTCGCCGTGACTGCCGCAGCGCATACGGTCGAGGCTCTCTATGGAGACATCAAGTACCTCATACTGATCGAGCGGCGGCGGGACAAGCGCCATCAACAGCTGCGACATGCCTTTCGTACGGCATTCGGGATCCCCGATGCACTCGATCAGCGTCTCGCCGGCGAACTGGCTTGGCTGTTCAAGCGGCGTGATTCGGCGGCGCACCCGTACACCGAATCTGCGCCTACCGAGCAGCACCCTGCCGGCATCAACACGGGCGCTGAGAACTCTTACACCAACGCGGTCACTAGCGGCAGGGCAGTCGATCTCGCAATGAATCTGCTGGGAGTTGCGGAAGCCCCTCCGAAGCCGCACAGCCGCTGGATCGAGCGCTGGACCGAGGAACGAGCTCCATGTCACCGCGGTGTTGTCGACGAGCTCCGCGCCAGCCGGCAGGCTCGCTTCCTCTGAAGAACAACGGCTGGCCTTCGCAGCGCGCGAAGTAGTCGCACAGAACGCCAAATCGGGGCTGAAAACGAGCAGTCACCGCAATAGCGCCGAGCGGCACATCGGCGGTCGCGTCACCAGTCGGGTCCTCCATGCTCGGTCCACGCTCCGTGCACTCTGCGAATGAGTTGATCTGAAGGCCGTTCGAACATCTGGGCGAGGATCTCCTCGACACCTGCCCGAGTATCGATGCCTCGCAGGCGGACCATCAGCAGCGCTGCTTCTTCTGAGTATTCGTCCGAGGGCGCAGCTACTGATGGACCGAATCCAGCTGGGTCCTCCTCGTAGAGCACGACCATGAGCTCGGACCTCATGCTGTGGTACGCAGTTTCTAGCTCCGCTCTTCGGTCTTCCTCAGTCACCCAACAGACTCCCGACGTCGACGATACATTCGACCACACCCGACACACATCGCCGACCATGCGCCTTGAAGCAAGCGCGACTTCAAACCGAGCCGATCCGCACATGTGGGCTGCTACTCGGCGCCGGGGGTGTGCTTGCGCCCCTGGACAGTGGGTGGAGGGCTAAGGAGGGCCGTGGCTTTCCCCGGACGAGAGCCTCCGGTTGGTTTCTTCGATCCGGCTAGCGCGGGTAGCGGGCCGTTTGGCCGAGTGAATCCACCAGAGATACTGCTTCTTGGCCGAGTTTGCCAGTGCTTCATAAGCAGCCTCAGCGTCAGAAACCGCCCGGAGGGCGGCCCTCAGGTCACGGAGAACGATCAGGGCATCGACATCGTCGAGCTGAGACCACGAGCCGTCGGCCTTGGGTTGGTCGATGGCTGCCTGACCGCGCTCGGTCATGTGTCCGGAGGCGATGAGCCGACCGATCCTTCTCTTGTTGACCGCCGACCACAACCCACCGCTTCGACGTGGAGAGAACCACTGCATCACCCGGTCGTCGTCCACCACCCGCCGGACCCGACTGTCGATCCATCCGAAGCACAGGGCTTCCTCGACCAGGTCGTCATAGACCGGACCGTCCAGACTGCTTGTCTTCTTGCGGTAGACGATCCAGACACCTTCCTGTCGCTGTGACCTCGAGGCGAGCCATCGACGCCATTCGCTACGACTCGACGGAAACAGAACCTCCTTGCCATCAGGTGCCATGGGATCGTCGAAGTCATCGATACGTGCCACATGTCGCGTTTCCATCCGCTGGCTCAGGCGGCGTTCGGGTGTGTTCGGCTTGCGTGTCTTTGCCATCGCAGCGTTGGAAGACCTTCACCCGATCGTGATCAAGCGCCGGGCGGCGCCTTGGGGGTCAAAAAAGGCATCATGGCACGGAGGTTGGCGCCGACGTCTTCGATGAGGTGGTGCTGTTCCTCGGTTCGTTTGGCGAGGAGGTTGCCGGCGCCGGCGCGGCTCTCCGCCAGCCACTCCCGGGCGAAGGCACCGGACTGGATCTCGGCGAGGATCTCCTGCATGCGCTCTTTCGTCTCGTCGGTGACGATGCGTGGGCCCCGGGTGTAGTCGCCGTATTCGGCCGTGTCGGAGATCGAGTAGCGCATCCACGAGAGCCCGCCCTCGTAGAGCAGATCCACGATGAGCTTCAGCTCGTGCAGCGTCTCGAAGTACGCCGACTCCGGCTGGTAGCCGGCCTCGACCATCGTGGTGAACGCAGCCTTGATCAACTCAGAGACCCCGCCGCACAAGATCACCTGCTCCCCGAAGAGATCCGTCTCGGTTTCCTCCTGGAACGTGGTCTCCAGCACGCCGGCACGGGCGCCGCCGATCCCCCAGGCATAGGACAGCCCGAGCGAATGGGCCTGACCGGTGGCGTCCTGATGCACTGCAAGCAGACACGGCACACCGGAGCCCTCTGTGTACGTGCGTCGCACCAGGTGACCCGGACCCTTGGGCGCCACCATCACGACATCGATGTCTGCCTGCGACGTCACGGCTCCGAAGTGGATGTTGAAACCGTGGGCGAAGAACAAAGCATCGCCGGCCTCCAGCTGGGGTTCGATGTCGCCCTCGTAGAGATCGGCGATGTGCTGATCCGGCACGAGCATCATCACGAGATCCGATGCAGCTGCCGCCTCCGCCGGTGTCATGACCCTTAGCCCGGCCTCTTCGGCTTCCTGCCAACGCGTCGAGCCCTTGCGCAGACCGACCACGACCGGGATGCCCGAGTCGAACAGGTTGAGCGCATGAGCGTGGCCCTGGCTTCCGAATCCGATGATCGCAACCTTGCGGTTGGCGATGAGGCTCGGGTCGGTGTCGGCTTCGTAGTAGATGGTGGCCATCTGGATTCCTCGTGACAGATTCCCCGTGCGTGGGCTGGCGCCGCGTGACACTACTTGCGACCGCCGGGTCTACACCACACGAGGCCGTGCCATCCGTCTTGCGTCACCGGCCGAGCCGCACTCGGAGCAGCGCTTGCATCGCATCGGTGAGACCGAAGCGGCCTTCGAGCACCGGGCGATCACCGCCGGCGAGCACGACCGGCACCCGCTCCTCGTACGCCGCATAGCGCCCTGCGGGTTGCGCGGTGACCACCTCGACCTCGAGACGCAGCCACTGCGCGGCTCGGCGCACGGTGTGCAGACCGGCCTCGCACAGCTCGCAATCCGGTTTGGTGACGAAGACGAGGTCTCGGGTCAACAGCCTGTGTCCTCCCCGGCGATCGGGTTCTCCGGCGGAGCCTCTATCGTCGCCGCCATGCGTCCCACCACCGCTGCCGTGATGATCGGGCTCCTGCTGCTCATCCTCGCCGCCTTCGTCGTCAAAGCTCAGACCTCCGGCTTCACACCCTGAACCTCGATGCGGCTGCCACCGGGGGGCCGGGAGAAGCCGACCGCAACCCGATCGCCCAGCGGGAACTCGTCCACGGCGCTGCCGCCACGCACGGCGACTGCGATCTGGCCGTACGAGTCGGTGTGCAACAAACCGGACTGCAGGTCTACGTCGCCGTATGCGGTCACCCAGCGCAGCCGAAAATCGGAGGCTCCCACCCGCAACAGCACGTCGTCGCCCGGCTGCACACCGATCATTGTCAGATCCTCCGGCGACACGTTGGTCTGGGCATTGCCGAATTGGTCGACCCACAACACCTCACCCTGCACCGTGGTGTCGCTGTGCTCGACCAGCGGGAGAACCAGCGGTGTCACCGAGTCACGCGCGATCTCGGGCCCCAGGTCGTCGATCGTCGCCTGGCCGGAGGCCATCACCGCGGCTGCGGGAGCAAAGATGTCCCGCCCGTGGAAGGTTGCTCCGGTGGCGGGAAGCTGCAACTCCGGGTTCTCCAGGGCGACGATCTTCTCGGCACCACCCACCATCGCAACCGCGGGCGCCAGCAGTCCATTGTCGGGACCGACGAAGTGTCCCCAGGGGGTGCTGGCGCAGATGGCACGTCGCGAAGTGCCGACCCCGGGGTCGATCACTGCGAGCGCAACGCCCTGGGGCACGTACTGCACGGCGCGCAACAGACCGAGCGCCCCTGCCCTGACATCGCCACGAGGGAACTCGTGGCCGATGTCGATGACCCGCACCTCAGGAGCGATCCGGGCGATGACCCCGTGGACCACCCCCACGAACTCGTCACGCAGCCCGAAATCGGAGAGGAAGGAGATGTGCGCCATCAGCCGCCGGAGGTTACCCACACAGATCCTGCGCACGCACCATGGTGACCCACCGGTGGCCCGCCTAGCCTGGATGGGATGAACCAGCCCTCGCCGCACCAGCCGCTGTGGTACAAGGACGCCGTCATCTACGAGGTGCACGTGCGCGCCTTTGCCGATTCCAACAGCGACGGCATCGGCGACTTTCCCGGGTTGACCTCTCGTCTCGACTACTTGAGCACACTGGGTGTCACGGCCATCTGGCTGCTGCCCTTCTACCCCTCACCGCTGCGCGACGACGGCTACGACATCGCCGACTACTACGACGTCCATCCCAGCTACGGGACGCTCACCGATTTCCGCCACTTCCTCGACGAGGCCCACTCCCGCAACATGCGGGTCATCACCGAGCTCGTCATCAACCACACCTCGGACCGTCACCCATGGTTCCAGCGGGCCCGGCGAGCCGAACCGGGCAGCCCGGAGCGCGACTTCTACGTGTGGAGCGACACCGCAGACCGGTACCGGGATGTGCGGATCATCTTCCAGGACACCGAAACGTCCAATTGGACGTGGGATCCCATCGCCAACGCCTATTACTGGCACCGGTTCTTCTCCCACCAACCGGACCTGAACTACGACAGCGAGCTGGTGCGGGAAAGCGTCACCGAAGTACTGCGCTTCTGGCTCGACATGGGTGTCGACGGCGTGCGGCTCGATGCCGTGCCCTACCTGTACGAGCGAGAGGGAACCAACGGAGAGAACCTCCCAGAAACTCACGCCGAGTTGAAACGACTCCGCAGCGTCGTCGATGAGCATTACGACGATCGCATGCTCCTCGCCGAGGCCAACCAGTGGCCGGAGGATGCGGTGGCCTACTTCGGTGACGGCGACGAATGCCACATGGCCTTCCACTTCCCACTCATGCCGCGGCTCTATTTGGCGCTACGTCGCGAGAGCCGGCTACCGATCACCGACATCCTGGAGCAGACGCCGGACATTCCGGATACGGCGCAATGGGCGATCTTCCTGCGCAACCACGACGAGCTGACGCTGGAGATGGTCACCGAGGAGGACCGGGAGTTCATGTGGCGCACCTACGCCCCCGATCGCCGGGCTCGGCTCAACCTCGGGATCCGCCGCCGCCTGGCGCCGCTCATGGAGGGAGACCGGCGCCGGATCGAGCTGCTGTACAGCTTGTTGCTGTCGTTGCCGGGCACGCCGGTGATCTACTACGGCGACGAGATCGGTATGGGCGACAACATCTTCCTGGCCGATCGCGACGGTGTCCGCACGCCGATGCAATGGACGAGCGACCGCAATGCGGGGTTCAGCAGCGCCAACCCACAGTCGCTGTACCTGCCCGTCATCGTCGATCCCCAGTTCCACTACGAGACCGTGAACGTCGAGGCGCAACACGCCAATCCCAACTCGCTGCTGTGGTGGGTGCGACGGATGATCGAACGGCGAAAGCGCCACCCGGAGATCGGACGTGGTTCGATCGACTTCCTCGACCCGGCCAACGACAAGGTCCTCGCCTACCTGCGCTGCGATCCGGAATCGGAAGCGACGATGGTGATCGTCGCCAACCTGAGCAGCGACGCCCACTTCGTCGAGCTCGATCTCAGTCGGTTCAGCGGCCAGGGTCTCGCCGAGGTGATCGGGGGCACAGCGTTCCCGCAGATCGGCGAGCTTCCCTACCTCCTCACCCTCAGTCCCTACGGGTTCTACTGGCTTCAGGTGGGTGGAGTGCGCGATGCCGCCGTCGCCGGCGACCGGATCTTCGACATCGTCGACTCCATCGACGAGCTGGTCGACGATCAGTCGGCAGCCGAGCTGCTCGGCCGCTACGTCGCCACCCAAGCGTGGTATGCGGACGGGAATGCCAAGCGGGGCCAAACCCGGATATTCGATCTGCTGCAGCTCAACCCGGGTGGCACGAGCCCATGGTGGCTCGCCATCGTTGACGTGGCTCTCGCCGACGGCACGTCGAGCCGCTACGTCCTCCCGGTCGGCCTGTCGTTCGCCCCCGAGGAGGTAGCGACCGAGTCGGTCCTCTTCCGGGTGCGGCGCGACGAGGCCATTGGCGTGCTCTACGACGCCATGCACGACGCAGGATTCCACGAAGCCCTGCTCGTAGCCATCGGTGAAGGCCGTTCGATGCTGGGCCGGGCGGGCACCCTCATCTGTACGAGCACCCTCGGCACTGTCGCCGAGCTGGCTGCCACAGAAACGCAGGCGTCGGTGCATCCGGGGTCGGGTGCCATCTATTTCGAGTTCGGCCCGGCGCTCGCCGTCAAGCTGTACCCGAAGATCGAGGCCGGCACCAACCCGGATCTCGAGCTGCGCCGCTACCTCACCGACCGCACCGACTTCGACGATCTCGCCGAGGTGCTCGGCTCGCTCGAGTACAACAGCGGCGGGATATACACACTCGGGGTCATGCAGCCGTCGGTGGGCTCCGCCCCGACCGCGTGGTCGGTGTTCCAAACCGAGTGCCACCGCTGGTTGGACGCCATTCCGGATGACCTCGATCCACCCGCAGCTCCGCTCCCGATGTGGACCGAGGCTTCCGGCACACAGCACGAGCTTCCCGCCGCCGCGAGCTTGAAAGCGGCTGTGGAGCGGGCCGACCAGCTTGCGGAGACGACCGCCGCGCTGCATCTCGCTCTCGGGTCGCTGAGCGAAGAACCCGACATCAGCCCGTTGCCCTTCACCACTCTCTACCAGCAAGGGCTCTACCAGTCTCTGCGCGCCAAGATCCGCAACGAGATGGGTGCGATCCGCCGCTCGATCGTCGAGACCGACGGTGCGCTGGCAGGTGCGCTGCGAGAGGTCACGGCGGCCGAGCGTGTGCTCTTGAGCCGCATCGATCCGATCCGTCGCATGCCGATGCCCGGACGTCGTATCCGGCTGCATGGCGATTACCGGCTCGACGAGGTTCGTCTCATCGGTGATCGGTTCGCCCTCGTCGATCTCTCCGGCGACCACCGCCAGCCCATGAGCGAGCGGCGGTTACGGGCCTCGCCACTGCGCGACGTGGCGGAAATGGTGCGCTCGATCGAATACGTGGGAATCAGCACCGCACGCTCACTCCCGCAAGAGCGGCAGGGATGGGGTGCCTGGTGGGGCCACGTCATCGGCGACCGATTCGTCTCGGAGTACTTGGCCCAAGTGGAAGATTCGGGCCTGCTCCCGGACGACACCGCTGCGATACATCACCTGCTCGAGGCCTACACCGTGAGCAGAGCACTGCACGAGCTCCGTTGGGAGCTTTCGATGCGTCCGGACTGGATTGCGGTGCCGCTCGCCGGCATCCGCCGGATGCTGAACTTGGAGCCAGCCCTGGTCACCTGAGCCGTCGCCAATCTTCGTAGTCGGCTGCTACCGGGATGCGGGGAGGGGCCGCCGCACATTGCAGCGCCACCCGCAACCGGCCATCGATCACACCGCCTCCAGCGTCCGCAGGCAGTCGCTGGCCCATTCGAACACGTCGGACTTGCGCACAACACGCTGCATCTTCCTCATGCGCTGTCGCTGTTCGTCAACGCTCATCGCTGCAGCTCGCTCGATTGTCGACGCAACACCGTCGACGTCGTACGGATTGACCAGCAGTGCCGCACGGAGCTGCTCCGCTGCCCCGGCGAACTCACTGAGAATGAGCACACCGTCCCCGTCAACCCGGGAGGCGATGTACTCCTTGGCGACGAGGTTCATCCCATCGCGCAGTGGCGTCACCAGCATGATGTCCGCCGCCACATACGCCGCGACGATGTCCTCGAATGGCAGGGTTTGATACAGGTACGACACCGGCGACCAGCCCGCCGATCCCTGCTCCCCGTTGATCCTACCGACCAGCTGTTCGATCTCGGCGCGCAGCTTCTGGTAGGCCGGGACTTGTTCCCGGCTGGGTACCGCGAGCTGCATCATGGCGAATCGCCGGTCGTCCCGCGGCGTGCGGCTCAGCACCTCAGAGAACGCACGCAACCGAATGTCGATGCCCTTCGTGTAGTCGAGCCGGTCCATACCGAGGATGAGACAGTCACCGACCCCCATCTCGGTGCGGATCTCGGCGGCCCTCCGCTGCACTTCGGGTGACCGGGCCATCCTCTCGAAGTCTGCCGGGTCGATGGCGATCGGCGCCGGCTGCAGGTGGATGCCGCGACCGTTCCACCGCAGGTCGCGGCGACCTATCGACTCGGCGGACGAGAATCGTCGCGCCGCCCTGGCGAAGTTGTCGGCGCTCTGCCGGGTCTGGAATGCCAGCACGTCGGCGCCGAGCAGTCCCTCGATTATGGCCCGCCGCCACGGGAGCCGGGCGAAGATCTCGATGGGTGGGAACGGGATGTGCAAGTAGAAGCCGATGGTCGCGTCCAAACCCATGCTGCGCAGCATCCCGGGAACGAGCTGGAGCTGGTAGTCCTGCACCCAGGCGATGTCACCGGGTCGAACCGCCGCTGCGGCCACTCTGGCATAGCGCTCGTTCACCTCGACGTACGGGCGCCAGGTGTGGCGGTGGAACTCGGGGGGCACGAGGGCGTCGTGATACAGCGGCCAGATCGTCCCGTTGCAGAAGCCGTAGTAGAAGCCGTCCAGCTCCGCGGAGCTGAGTGGCACCGGGTGTTGACGGATACCCTCGAACTCGAATGGTTCGGGATCGAAATCGGCCGTACCAGCCCAGCCGATCCACGCCCCTTCGGTTCTCTGTAACACCGGCTTGAGCGCACGGACCAGACCCCCCGGGCTTTGCACCCAGCGGTCTCCTTCGCGAGCCACGGGCAGGCGATTGGCGATGACGACGGTGCGTTGAACGACGAATCCTCTCTCCCGAACCGTCGACCTTAGAGCGCTCGTGGGGCTCCGCCGTCGACAGGTCGAACACCTCGAGCTGGTCCGCCGAGGGCGAAAACGGGGATGCCGACTCTGCCGGCTGTCGATCGCCTGCGGTCAGCCGATCAGACCCAACGTCTCGAGATCGTGCACGGGCTCGTCGAAGCTGCAACTTCCGTATGCCGGGAACAACGATGCTCGCATCCTCCGCAGCTGTGGGATCGAAATACGGTCGCCGGCAAAGACGAGACCGCTGCGGCTCACCGCAAACGCCGCGGGATCGGTCTCATCGAGCGCTGCCACCAGCATCTCCATGGCAGCACCGCCGGCAGCGAGTGCTGCTGCCGTGAGGAGGTTGAGGAATCCGTGACGGGACACACCGAGGTCGCCGTCCCAATGACGCACGGGATGATGCAGCCCTGCGGTCGCCTTGTATGGAACGCCGTGTTGCTGACACGACGCAATGAAGCATGCCACCTCGTGAGAGGTCGGGAACGCCGTCGCCACCGTTCCCCCGGTGCGTAGCTTGGCGCCGATCGTGCGCAGCAGGGAACGACGCAGCGTCGCAATCGCCTCCACCCCTGCCGGGATCCCCCGCTGCCACGCCTCGGTCCGCTCCACCTCGAGGAACGCCACGACGTCCGGAGAGATCGACATCACGGCCTCGGCCACCGGTCGTACCACCTCGGTGGCGGCATCGCCGGACCGACCGTCGGTGGCCGCAGGCGGCAGCCGCACTTCGACCGTTTCGATCTCAGCGGCCGGACGCATGTGGCGATGAAAGACCTGTGCGTGGAGTGCCCCGACTCCCGGGGCTTCGTCGACGACGGCTCCCACCTGCCACGGTGTCTCCCCCACCACCATCGTTGCGGTGAGAGCTGCGGCGAGATCCTCGAGCATCGAGGTCGGGGCCAAGAAGCGCCCGAGCATCCACGCCTCCGATCCCGTGCGCGCACGGCGGTACTCGGCCACGGCTCGATCGAGCGACAAGCTGGCCGGAGGAAACACACCGGCGTAGTCGATGAGCCGGGTGAACAGCACGGTGGCGCCGTCGAGCAGAAGAGTCATCGGCGGGGAGATTAGAACCCTGCGGCCCTGCGTCCGACAGCTAGCCTGGCTCCCCATGGCCACCGTTCGCCTCTTCGCCAATCTGCGGGAGGCCGCAGGAACCGGATCGATCGAGCTCGACGGAACGACCGTGGGCGAGGTGCTCGACGATGCGGCCCGGCGGTTCGGAGATGTGTTCTCCGCCGGGCTCAGCAGCGCCAACGTGTGGGTGAACGGCGCCCCAGCCGAGCGAGCCACTCCGGTGGCGGAGACAGACGAGATCGCACTCATCCCACCGGTGTCCGGCGGTACGACCGCGATGGCGAACAGCGTCGTGAGCCCGGCCGTTCTGGTGATCGTGTTGGGGATCACGTTGGCTCTGGCCAACGCAGACGCCGTCCAGACTCTCACGTTCGCCGCAGTCGGGATCGTGCTCGCCTGGCTGTGGGACCTCAACGACACACTGCGCTCCGCCGGATACGCGGTTGCAGGCGTGCCCTCTCTCGTTGCCGTCACGGCGACCGGCAACGGTGCTTATCACTGGGGTGCACCCGGTCTGGCCGCAGGGTTCGCTTTGGCTGTGATCGCCGTCCTCGTGTGGAGCCTCTTCGACCACCGGTCCCGATCGATCGATTCCCTCGCCGTCGAAGGAGTCGCCGCCCTCTGTGGATGTGCCGCGGTCGGTGCGCTCGTGATGTTGCGGCTCGATTCCGAGGCGGCGGTCAACGCCTTTCTCGTCGTCATCATCCTGGGCGCCGCCGCCGCCTGGGCCGTCGAGCGCTTCTTCCCGGATCTGCAGGGTGTCGATCCCAACCTGGCGGGCGCCGTGGGTGCGCTGGTAGGGGCGTTGGCCGTTGGATTCGTGGTCGACGAGTTCAGCCCCGCCGTGGCCCTCGTGGCGGCGGCGGCGGCGATTGCCGGTATGTTCGCCGGCCGATCTCTGCTGTCGCTCGTGCGTAGCGGCGCCGTGGCGCACACCACCCGGAGCCCGGGCGTGCTGTCGTCGCTCGATGGCGCCACCCTGGCAGCAGCGGGATTCTGGCTGGGGATGCGGCTGTTTGGGTGAAGGACGCCGGCAGAACAGCTCGATCACCGCTCACCTGAGCGACACTTCATCGGGAGCTTCCGGTGCTCAGTCGCCTTGGGCTCGTTCCCGGGTATGCTTGCCCCCGTCTCATGAGATACAGGCGCATTCGTGCGCTCCTCGTGCTGGTAGTGGCTCTGACCGGGCTGACTCCGGTGGCAGCGAGCGCAACCAGCGAATCTGACGTGGAAAGAGCCGAAGCTGCGCGCCAGGAGGCGTACGACCGCCTCGTGACGGCCAACGCCGAGCTCGATGCGGCGCTGCTCGAGTATCACCAGATCAACGCAGAGCTCGAGGAGCTGAAACACCGCATCTCGGTCGTCACCGAGCGGATCGACACACACGAGGCTGAGGTAGCCGGTCTCACCGACCGCGCCCGCGATCTGGTGACCGAGGCCTACAAGAACGCCGGTACCGACCTCTTCACGATCGCCTTCGAGGCGGAGTCGATCCAAGACCTGCTCACGAGCCAGGTACTCATCGATCGGGCCACCGACCATGATCTCATCGCTCTCGATCGACTCGATGCGGTTCGTCGCGAGATGGACCGGCTGCGTGCCGAGCTCGACGTCGACCAAGCGCGGGTGGAGGAGCTGCAGGAAGCTGCAGCCGACGTGGTACAGCGGCTCGATGCCGTCCGCGCCGAGCTCGCCGACGAGTATGCCCGCACCGATGCGGCGGCCCGTGAGGCACGTGTCGCCTTCGAAGAGGCGGAGAGAAAGCGCAAGCTCGAGGAAGCAGCGAAGAGGAAGGGGGCCGGCGGCGGCGTTGGCGCCATCGCCGGATTCTTCTGCCCGGTCCCGGGTGCCAGCTTCATCAACGACTGGGGTTTCCCCCGCTCGGGTGGACGTACCCACAAAGGAACGGATATGTTCGCTGCACGGGGTACCCCGGTGCGGGCCGTGGGCAGCGGCACGATCCGAGTGAAGACCAACAGCCTGGGCGGTATCGTCGCCTATCTCACAACCGGGTCCGCCATGTACTACTACGCCCATCTGGACGGCTACGCGGCCGGGATCTCGACTGGAGTTTCGGTCAGCACGGGCGACGTCATCGGCTATGTGGGGAACACCGGCAACGCCATCGGTACCGTGCCGCATCTCCATTTCCAGATCCACCCGGGCGGCGGATCCCCGGTCAACCCCTACCCGACGCTGGCTGCCGCCTGCTAGCGGCCGGCAGCCGTCAGCCATCGTGATCGCGGCGACCGTTCGCTCCGGCCTCGTCGAATCGACGCACTCCTGGAGCGCCGTCCTCGTCGCCGACGGCAAGGTGGGTCGCACGTGGGGCGACGACGTGACTCGCCCTGTGTTCGCCAGATCGACCATCAAACCGCTCCAGGCCGCCCTGTCACAGGAATGGGGGGCAGATCTCGTCCCGGAGCACCTGGCTGTGGCCGCCGCCAGTCATACGGCGACACCGGTCCACGTATCCATCGTGGCCGCGATGCTCGCGGGTGTGTCTTTGTCCGCCGATGCGCTCGGGTGTCCCCCGGCGCTCCCCATGAACACGTCGAGCCGGGAGCGCTGGCTGGCTGCAGGCAGATCCGCTGCGCCGATCGCACACAACTGTTCGGGCAAACACGCCGCCTTTCTCCGCGCCAGTGTTGCTCGAGATTGGGATCCCGCCACGTATCTGGACCCGGCGCATCCGCTGCAGCGCAAGGTCGTCGACCTCGTCGCCGAGACGACCGGCGAGCAGCCGCTCCCGCTGGGAGTCGACGGCTGCGGTGCTCCAACCCCTCGGGTGAGCCTGACCGACCTGGCCAACGCCTTCGCCGCGATCAGCCGTGACCCATTCTTTGCCGAAGTCGCCACCGCAATGACGCGGTACCCGGCGCTCACTGCCGACAACCAGCGGGCCGATGGGCGCCTGGCTGCATGGTGGCCCGGTCCGGCCAAGGTCGGAGCCGAGGGTCTGATGGCGCTCGGTCGAGACGGGATGGGGCTCGCAGTGAAAAGCTGGGAAGGTTCGATCCAGATTGCGGTTGTCGGAGTGATCGAAGCGCTGCGCTCCTCCGGGATGTTGCAGCCGCACCAAATCGAGGCGCTCGCCGAGGTCGCCCGCCCCGCGGTGTACGGCGGAGGTCGGCGGGTAGGTTGCATCGCACCCGACATCACCCAGCTCGAAACCGAGGAAGCATGATCGGCAACGATTGGGATGCGCCGGGCTTCCGGCTGCATCCGCTCGAACCAAACACCGGGCCCTTTCCGGAGCGCCCGTTTCTGCAGGTGTGGGCCAAACACCGCCGCACCAGGGGAGACGAGCTGCTCATCGCATCCACCGAGCTCGGTTTGATTCCGTGCGTCCTGCACGACGACACGCTGTTCCTCGCCGGGGATGACGACGTCACCGACTACCACTCGCCGCTCGGCGCCGATCTCGTCGCATTGGTCGCAGAGATCGCAGCTGCAGTGCCGCCCGGCACGAGATTCGACCTGCACAGCCTTCCCGGTCGCGCCGCAACCGGTCTCAGCGATGCGCTGCTCGACAACGGCTTTGCCCCTCACGGCACAGAGCACGCATTGGCGGCGGTGCTCGACGTGCCGCCGAGCTTCGACGAGTACCTCGCTGGGCTCTCGAAGAAGGAACGTCACGAGACACGCCGCAAACGACGCCGTTTCGAGGCCGCGCTGGGCGCTCCGAAGGTCACACGCCACCACGGCCCGGCGGCGGTGGCCATGTTCGCCGATATGCACCGACACAGCTCGGGCGACAAGGGTGCTTTCATGACCGACGACATGGAGGCCTTCTTTGCCGCATTGCACGATGACGCTGCAGCCGTCATCGACGTGCTGTCCGCAGGGGACGGCACTCCGGCGGCGGCGGCCTTCGCCTTCGAGGACGAGAGCTCGTACTACCTGTACAACTCGGCCTACGAACCACGCTTCGCCGACAGCTCTCCCGGTGTCGTTCTGCTCACCGAGCTGGTAGCCGCTGCGATCGAATCCGGCAAGCAACGCTTCGACTTCCTCAAAGGCAACGAGAGCTACAAGTTCCGTCTCGGCGCTTCACCACGCCCGCTGTGTCGGCTCACCGGAGCTTTCGATCGATGAGCGAACACCTCGAGGTCGTCTACCTGTCCATGCACACTTCCCCACTCCTCCAACCCGGAAGCGGCCACGCCGGAGGGATGAACGTCTATATCCACGAGCTGGCACTCACCATGAGCCGCCGCAACGTCGATGTGACCGTGTTCACGCGCCGTACCGATCCAGGCGACGCCGACGTGGTGTTCGTCGACGACGGATACCGGGTGGTCAACGTCTCCGCCGGACCGGCCGAGCACATCCCCATGGCCGGGATGCCCGACCTCGTGCTCGAATTCACCGAGGGCACCCTCGACTACATCCAGTCTCACGCCATCCACCCCTACGTCATCCACAGCCATTACTGGCTTTCGGGGTGGGCAGGAGCGATCCTCAAAGAGGTGCTGGGCGTGCCGCTGGCCAACTCGTTCCACACGCTGGGAAGGATCAAGGATCTGACCCGCCGAGCGGACGAGGCCCCGTCCAGCCCGTTGCGCACCTACACCGAGGAGGAAGTCATCGCGCTGTCGAATTGCATCATCGCCTCGACCCCGCATGAGTTCGACGATCTCGTCGACCACTACGGCGCCAGCCCGGAGCGACTCTGCACCTCCCCGCCCGGCGTCGACCACGACGTGTTTCGTCCGGGAGACCGGTTCCAGGCGCGTCGAGCGCTGGGTTGGAGCCCCGAGGCACCGATCATCCTGTTCGTCGGCCGCATCCAGCCTCTCAAGGCAGCCGACGTTGCCGTGAACGCCGTCGCCGAGCTCGACGATCTCGCTCCGCTTCCTCAGCTGGTCATAGTCGGTGGCCCCAGCGGTCCCGACGGCTTCGCCGAGCTGGCGCGCCTCCACGACATCGTGGCCGAGCGCAACCTCGACGACAGAGTCCGTTTCTACGACGCACAACCGCACGCCCATCTCCCCACCTTCTACCAGGCCGCAGACCTGCTCGTCGTGCCCTCTCGCAGCGAGACCTTCGGCCTCGTTGCCGCCGAAGCACAGGCGTGCGGGACACCGGTCGTCGCCGCCGACGTCGGTGGCCTGCCCTACGCCGTCGACAACGGCGGCTCCGGGTTGCTGGTCGCCGGTCATGATCCGCAGGACTTCGCCAAGGCAATACGCACCATCCTGACTGATGGCGAGCTGGCAGAGGCGATGGGGCAGCGTGCTGAGGAGTTCTCGGCCCGCTTCTCGTGGCCGGCCACGGCCGATCGGCTGCTCGAGCTGTACCACGGCATCCACGGACCGTGACCCCCATCGCAGCCCTCGACCTGCTGGTGGCAACGACCAGCTCGTGGGCCGACGACGACGCCACGGATGTCGTGTGGGCGGGCAGTCACGAAGGAAGGTGGGGAATCCGGATGGCGCAGCTGATACGCGACTTCACGACCATCTGGTTCGATATCGGCGACCGCACGTTGGCGTCTGAGGCGTACCTGCTGCCGCCACCACGCTTCAACGCCGAGGCGGTGTACCGCTCGTGTCTCGCCAGGAACTGGACGTCGTGGCCGGTGGCCATCGCCATCGACCGTCAGGGCGAGTTGTACATTCGCGGGCGTGTCCCCCTCGAGGTCGTGACCGAAGAGACCATCGATCAGCTCGTCGGGGCGACCTACGAGCTCGTCGAGTTGAGCTTCCGCAGACTGGTCGACGCCGGCTTCCGGGCACGCGAAAAATCGCCCTGAAAAACTTGTCGACAGGCGTTGTGCACAACCGTCTGTGGATTGCTGTGGATTTGTGGACAACCGGCGCCAGATCCGCGGCAACGCCGCCACTTGGCCCCGATTGACCACATTCTCCGAGCGGCGATCGCTCGACTCCGGCGCAGAATCGGCCGCATCGCACGCCTTGATTCGGGCTGTCCAACTTCGTATCGTCGCAGCAGCGAAGCCCAAGGTGCTGAATCATCGCAAGCTCGTTCGGGGAAGTGCGAGTGAACAATGATGAGGTTCCTTGGGCTTCGTGATTTCGAGGCAAGCAAAGCTTGCCTCGAGTCATCGCTCGCCTCCGGCTCGCTCCAGGAGTGCGGCCTGCGGCCGCATCGATTGCTGCTGGATGGCACCGCACCGGTCGCTGCCATCCAGATCGAAGGGGGACGGCGGAGCCTTTCCCCCTTCGAGCAACCCCCTTCCGGTCTGTCCCCCGGAGGGAAGGTTCCTAGGCTCGGGAGATGGGGTTGTTGGCGGTGCGGTTGCCCTTGCCGTGGGACGAGTTCGAGTTGCCGAATCCGTGGCAGACCGGGGGGCCGGTGCTGTTGACCGGTGAGCCGGCGTGGGCTTGGGAGGAGGGCAGCCCGGAGCTGGGAATACCGACCTGCGAGGCAGCGGCCGGGTCGATGAAACCCGGATGGGACCTGGATCACGTCGTGTTGCTCGTCCCGTCCATCGAGGAGACCGTTGCGAAGCTGGCCGCCATCGGCCACGGACCCCGGCTGCGGATGGAAGTCGCCGGCCGTCCTGCGGCGTTCTTCCGGGTGGGGACGGTCCTCGAATGCATCGAGTCGCCGGTGCGAGCCCCCGCACTGTATGGGGCGGCGCTCGTCACCGAGGAGCCTCTCGAGGTGGTGGCGTTGCGGTGGCGATCTCAGGGGCGCGATGTCGCGGATCCCAAGCCGGCGATCCAGCCGGGGCGGCGCATCATGACCGTGCGTGCGACCGAGGCGGGACTCGCCGTGATGTCTCCTGAACGCGCCACGGACGACGGCTGAGACGTCGCGGAGCGACGAGCACTCAGAGCGAGAAGAAGAGCTCCCGGAGCCGGATCCGGGTGGTCGTGAACTTCTCCAGATCGAGTCGCAACGAGCCCAACCGGAGTCCCGTCATGTGCTCCCCTTGAGGTGTCACCACCCGCAGCACGTCGTCCTTGTGTTCGAGGACTCCAAGCCCGAGACATCGGCCATTCGTGCCCTGCACACCGACGAGCATGCTGTGGAGACGTGATAGATCGAAGCCCTCGGGCAGAGTGGGCGCAAACACGTTCGGCTGCACACGCCATCGGTCGACATTCCCGGAGAACGCATCGGCGAACTCTTTGGCCAGCAACTCATTGCGGGTGACCGGATCGAGAATCGGCTGCGTCGGCTTCGGCTGGCTGCGTGCCACCCTCATACCGAGAAATCGTTTGATCATCCCGATGATCGGCTCCATCTCGTTGCCGCGCTGGAGCGCAATCACGAGAGCCGGCTGAGTCAGCTCACACAGGTGATACTTGAGGGTCTGGCCGACGACACCGGCGACCACGCTGGTGGTGTCCAGCACGATGAAATCGGCGCTGCGCTTCGCCCGTTCCACCATCGCCGCGGCTGCCACGGTGTGCGGCAGGACCACGCCGTCGGGGGTGGTCGAACCGACGAAACGCAGCTCGTCGGCGCGATGCAGGGTCTGCAGACCTGCGCTCGACTCGATGACGGTGAGCCCGACGCACGCCGGCGGACCCACGGTGGCGGCGCCGATGTCGGCGTCGACATAGGCTGTGGTGCGCCCGGCGGCGAGGGCATCTCGGATGAGCTCCTTGCCCAGTGTGGTCTTGCCGGTGTCGGCGGCCCCGATGAGCATGACGACACCGTGCTCGCCGACCACACGCTCCCGCAGCGATGCGTGATGACCCACGTGAAACTCCGAACCGTGTTATCGAGCGGATTCTACGGGGCGCCGCTGCGCTGACCGGCGGTGTAGGTCGAGCGCAGACTGCGGCGCATCACTTTGGCGCTGGCGGTGCGCGGCAGTGCGTCGATGGGTATGACGTCATGGATCTTGAACAGCGGATTGAGATGACTGCGTACGGCGTTCTGCATGGCCTCGCGCCAGGTTGCCGTGTCCTCGAAACCGGGCTCGGGTACCGCATACACCACGAGCTGGCTCGGTCCACCCCCCGGCGGGGCGACGGCGATGGCGGCAGTCTCGGCGACCCCGGGTATGTCGTGCAGCGCCCGTTCGATCTCGGCGGAGCTGACCTTGATGCCTCCGAGGTTCATCGTGTCGTCGACCCGGCCGTGCGCTCTGTAGTGGCCGCCGGGAAGCCGCTCCATCTGATCGCCGTGGCGGCGCAGGGGTAGACCGATGTCGGGCACCCCCTCGTAGTACACCGCGGCGTGTTCTCGGTTGAGCAGCTCGGTCGACAGCCCGATCGAGGGTGGGATGAGAAACACCTCGCCGTTGTCGGTCTCGTTGCCCTCTTCGTCGAGAAGCGTGATCCCGATCCCGAGCGCGGGCGTGGAGAACGTCCCGGCGACTGCAGGCTGCACGACCGTTCCGGCAATGTACCCGCCGCCGATCTCAGTCCCTCCGCAGTACTCGATGACCGGCGCTCCGAGCCGCTCCATGAGCCAGCCCATGTCTTCGGCGTTGGACGCCTCCCCTGTCGAGGAGATCACACGCACCTGCGACCAGTCGGCGCCGTCGAGCGAACCCTGGCTCCGCCATGCCGCCACGATGCTCGGCACGACGCCGAGCACGGTGACACCCGCCTCGGCGACGAAACGCACAAAGCTCTCGGCAGTCGGTGCGTCATCGTGTAGCGCCATCGTCGCTCCGTTGAGCAGTGACGCAAAGATGAGCCACGGCCCCATCATCCAGCCGAGGTTGGTGGGCCAGGCAACGACGTCGTCGGGGTGGATGTCTTGATGCAGATGCCCGTCCGTTGCGGCCTTGATCGGGGTCAACTGCGACCAGGTGATGGCCTTGGGATCACCAGTCGTGCCGGACGAGAAGAGGATGTTGATACGGTGTGCCGCCTCGGTGACCATCGGGGTGAACTCACTCGTCTCGCCGAGCAGATCGCGCCACCACAGATCTCCGGAGCGGAGATCGATCCCACCGCCGGTGTCGACGGTGATGATGCGCTCTGCACCGGCTTCCACCACCTTGGCATACATGGGCAGCGTCTTCCCGGTGCGGCGAACGATGTCTTGCGTGATGACCGTGTCGGCTCCGGTGATGCGCAGCCTGGTGGCGATCTCCTCCGCCGCAAAGCTGTCGGCGATGGACACCACGGCGCCGCCGATGGCGATGACGGCGAGATACGCGAACACCGATTCGATGGTCATCGGCATGGCAATCGCTATCCGACTCTCCAGACCACAGCCGAGCCGCACCAGCCCGTTGGCGATCTCATCGACCCTGGAGCGCAACTCGCCGTATGTCAGCTCCCCGAGGACTTCACCGGAGCTGAACCGCAAGGCCACCGCTGCCGGGTCGCCGGTGAAACAGCTTGCGACGATGTTGAGCCGCGCCCCGGGAAACCACACGGCATTCTCCGCGCCTTGCGAGACGTCGAGGACTCGGTCGGGAGGGTGTTCGAAGACGATCCCGAGCCGCGCCACCATGGCCGCCCAGAACCCGGCTCGATTCGAATCCGACCACGCATGCAACTCTTCGTAGTCACGGCACCCCACCGAGCGGGCCAGGGCCGTCAGGTTCGCGGCGGCAACGATGTCCTCGTCGGGCCGCCAGCTCGGCTCCAAATGCGTGTCGGCCACGGGCACGCCTCCACGGTCCGCCAGGCTCAGGTGTTCGACACCGGGCAGCGTAGTGTGCGTCCATGGATCGGCTTCGCCGACCCCGTTGGTGGGGATCACAGCCACATGTCGTGTTCACGGTGGTGGTGTTCGTGATCCTGGCATCGCTGGACAACGCCGCCGCCGCCATCATCCCGGCGATGATCCTGCCGGTCGCCGAGACGCTGGATACCAGCGAAAGGGCGCTGGTGGTGATGACGGGCACGGTCATCCTCGTGACCGCAGTCACGGCGGTTGCTTGGGGCTACACCGGCGACCGCACGAGCCGCAAGCGGCTCCTGTTCATCGGAACCCTGATCTGGTCGGCGGGCGCCGCCATGTCGGGGCTGAGCTCCGTGTACTGGCAGCTCTTTGCGGGACAGCTGGTGCTGGGTGTCGGGCTCGGCTCCATCGCGTCTGTCGGTTTCTCCGTGATCTCCGACTTCGTCGCTCCGCGCCGCCGCGGTCTCGCCATGAGCTTTTGGGGGCTGAGCCAAGGTCTCGGTGGCCTCATCGGCGGGCTCATCGGCAGCCAGCTCGGTGCCGCCAACTTCCGCACGCCGCTTCTGGTGATAGCCGCCGCCGGGCTCGTCTTCGCTGGGCTGTACCTGCTCACCTTCGATGCCCCCCGTGGATTCTCCGAACCCCAGCTCGATTCGCTGCACGAGGCCGGGATCGACTACGAGTACCGGATCGAGCGGGAAGACCTGCCGGCTCTGGTCGAGCGCAAAACCAACGTGTGGCTCATCCTCCAGGGCCTCACCGCACAATTCGCCTATGGCTCGCTCATCTGGGTGGGCTTGCTGTATCAGGAGAAGGTGATCGCCGAGGGCTACGACATCGTGACCGCAACCCGCGTCGGCGGGCTCCTCGGCGCCATCTTCCAAGTGGGCGCTTTGTTCTCGATCCTCGCGGGACACATCGGCGACCGTCTCCAACAACGGGACCTACGGGGGCGGGCCCTGGTGAGCACTGTGGGCATCCTCGGCGCCATCCCCTTCTTCGTCGTCTTCTTCTTCATCCCGCTCAACGGTCTGGATGTGACCAGCGGCGCCACCACGGCGACGCTGATCCCCGAGGTGCTCGGCGAGCTGGTCTCGAACCCGTACGTCGCGGCCGCATTCATCACGTCGTTGTTTGGCCTGGCCCTGACCTCCGCCGACTCGCCGAACTGGTTTGCGCTCATCTCGGACGTCAACCTTCCCGAGCACCGGGGTACGGTGTTCGGGGTCGGCAATCTCGCCAACGGCATCGGCCGCTCGGCGGGGAATGCACTCGTCGGTGCGCTGGCCGGTTCGATCGAACGGGCATTTCCACCGCCGCTCAACTGGGCGGTGGGGCTGACAGCATTCCAGGTCTTCTTCCTTCCCACGGGCTGGTGCTACTGGCAGGCAGCGAAGACCTCGCCCGAGGACATCACGGACGTGCGACGCATCCTGGCCGACCGTGCCGTGATCACGTCGCCGGAGCGGACGCCGTGACGGCGGTGCAGCATCTCGAGGATCTGGGAGTGCCCTACGACCTGGTCGAGTACGGCAGAGTGCGCAGCGCCGAAGAGGCGGCTGCTGCCCGGGGGATCACACTGCGGCAGCTGGTGAAATCACTGGTCGTGCGTCGCGGCGACGACGACTACCTGTTCGTCCTCATCGCCGGCGACACGGCGATCGACTGGCCGAAGCTGCGCAGCGTCCTGGGCGTGCGTCGCGTCACCATGCCGTCGCCTGAGGAAGCCAAGGAGGCGACGGGCTACGAGCGAGGCACCATCACCCCGCTGGGGGCGCTTCGTGCTTGGCCGGTCGTCGCTGACGTTCGGGTCGCTGAGAACGAGATCATCTCGATCGGCACCGGTCGACACGGCCGGGCTGTCAACGTCCAATCGGCGCACCTGCTGGAGGCACTCGAGGCGACCGTTGCCGATATCGCCGCCGCACCGGGCGGCGGTGGGCCCGCTTGCTAGCTTGATGGCCCACCCGATCAGTGAGGACGTCCCATGACTCGCACCACGCTCGTCACCGGCGCCGGACAGGGCATCGGCAGAGAGATCGCCCTCGCCTTTGCTCGCAACGGCGACAACCTGGTGCTCGCCGCTCGCAACCAGCAGAACCTGGAGGCAACGGCGGCCGACGCTGCCGCCCTCGGTGTTGCTTCGCTGGTCATCGCAACAGACGTGAGCGACCCTGCTGCCGTCGCCAACATGGCGACGGCCGCCATCGATCGATTCGGCCACATCGACGTCGTGGTGAACAACAGCGGTATCGGGGGTCCCAGCGCTCCACTGTGGGAGGTCGAGCTGGACCAATGGGAGCAGACGATGGCCGTCAATGTGACCGGGGTCTTCCTGGTGTGCCGGGCGCTGCTGCCCCACATGATCGAACGTGGATCGGGCTCGGTGACCATCATCGGCTCCATCAGCGGCAAGAGACCGCTGTGGGGGCGCACCCCATACACCACGTCGAAGGCCGCCCTCGTCGGCCTCACCAGGACGCTGGCGTGGGAAGCCGGCGCTCACGGCATCCGGGTCAACCTGATCTCCCCAGGTTTCGTCGCCGGACCGAGGATCGATTGGGTCATCGGCGCACAAGCACAGGGGCGGGGCATCAGCGAAGACGAGGTGCGGCGCGAGTTCGAGAACGAGTCACCACTCGCCCGGCTGACACAGGCGAGCGAGATCGCCGAAGCCTGCATCTATCTCTCGTCGCCGGCCGCGTCAGCCATCACCGGAGCCGATCTCAACGTCAGTTCGGGCGTCGTCATGTACGGGTGAACGCGGTGAGAACCCAGAACCAAGATCACCGCAACGCAACAAACCCGTCATGTACGGGTGAACGCGGCGAGAACCCAGAACCAAGATCACCGCCACGCAACAAACCCGTCATGTACGGGTGAACGCGGCGACGCTCGATCACGCTCGCTGGCAGCCGACCTGGTACGCCTGGCACAACCATGTTTGGACCTCGTCGTCGAGCTGGGACGGGTCGGTGATGCGGATCCGGTAGATCCAGTCCCGGCCACCCAGGTGCTCCTTCTTGGCGAACCGAGGGCTGTCGATCTCCTCCTTGAGCCAGAACCCGAGACTCATGCCCCGGTCGCTGAGTGCGGTGATCCCGGCGAATCGGGCACGAACCATGAAACCGATACGGGTCTTCGCCGCGGCAAGTTCGAACGGTCCGCAGCGGCCCACCATGTCCACCAGCTGCTCCCAGAGCGCCAGCGCCCGCTCGCTCTTGCCGGCGAGAAATGCCTCGACGCTGTGCTCTCCGCATGAATGCCACATGTTGCGCCCCACGAAGCGTTTGGAGCATTCGGGGCACGTCCACAGATCCGATGTGTCGGTCACTGCCGCATTGTGCCAGCCCGCGCCGCCACGCCCGAGAGCAGCACCCGGCGTCTACCGTGGTCACCCATGGACGACGCCACTCCGGACCGGGTCGAGCTGGAACGTGCGCTGCGAGACGAACGCTCCATGCGTCACCGGGTCGAACAGCGCAATGCCGATCTGGCGGCACGGGTCGAGCTGTGGCGCAATCGCGCAGACGAACGCACCGCGAGAATCCGGCAGCTCGAGGCCGAGCGTGACATCCCATGGCTTCGGCGCCTCCGCAAGCGCATCCGTCGCATCATGCGCGAAACCGACCGAGAGCCGGCTCCCCGAGAGGTGATCGTCACCACGGAGCAGCCGGCGCCGCCACGCCTGCCGCCACGCCTGCCGATCGTCCGAGTGGCCGGGGCCGTCTCCCACCCGGGCCTTCGGCCAGTGCTCGAGACGTCGTCACCGGTTGCGCTCGACGGCATCGCAGGCGCCGACGTCGCACTCGTGGAGCCGGCCGCTTACGAACGGTTGCCCACCCCAGCCAAGGAGGCGCTTGCCGAGTGGTCTGGGCTGATCGGTCGTCAGCCGCTCGTGGTGTGGTGCTCCGATCGCCAGTTGCGAGGCCTCGGTGACCTCATCGGCGAGCGTGACCTCGTGGCGGCAAGCGACGCCACGGACGCCGGCAAGCTGGCTGCAGACCTGGGACGCCCCGTCCGCCACGCGCCACCCTCGTTCGACCCCAACGAGCACAATCCGCAGCACCGTCGTCCCACCGGCGGCCTCCCGCCACCGGCTGACCTCGCCGAGCCGACGGCAACGCTCATCCGGCGCGCCGCTCGCGGCGACGCCGAAGAGGACTCCACCGGTGTGGCCTTGCGGCGGTGGGCCTACCGGAATCACGCACCTTGGGTGCGGGCCAGGGAGTTGTTCGAGTCGGCCGGGTTGGCAATACCCGCAGCCACCGATCCGATCACCGCCATCCTGGTGTCCAACCGACCCGACCACGTGGTGGCTGCCGCTACGCGGATTCTCGAGCAGCGCAGCCCCGGGTTCCGCCTCGTCGTCGGGTTGCATGGTTTTGCGGCGCCGGATGCACTGCGGTCGATTGCGGACTCGACACCGGTGCCGGTGGACATTCATGTCCTTCCCGAGCGTCTCACACTTGGCGAGTGTCTCAACACGGTGATCGCCGTCTCGCCGGGGCGGGTACTGGCCAAGATCGACGACGACGACTATTACGGCCCGTCCTACCTCGACGATGCGCTCCAAGCCATGGCATACACAGACGCCCAGATCGTCGGCAAGGGCGCGCACTACACGTATCTCGCCGGTGCCGACCGCACCGTGCTGCGCCGTCCACGGCTCGAGGAGCAGGTCATCGAGACGATGACCACGGGAGCCTCACTGGTATTCGCGCGCAGCGTCTGGGACGCCGTGCGCTTCCCTCACAAGACCGTGCAGGAGGACACCTGGTTTCTCGGCGCAGCCCGTGCCGCCGGCGCCACCGTGTATGCCAATACCCGATTCGAGTTCACCTACGTGCGCAGTGGCGAGGACCACACCTGGCAAACCGAAGAGCAGACTTTCGAGACCGGCGCCGTCGCCGCATGGGACGGCCTTCACCCCGAGAAGGCCTTCGTCACCGACCTCAGGTGACGCCAACCGTTCGGTTCCGTCCACGCTGACCCCACTGGTTACCATCCTCGGATGCGTATAACCGTCGTCTCCGCAGGCGACGTCACTCGCGACCCTGCCGCTCCTCCCCTGCTCCACTCTCTGGATGCGGCCGGTCACGAAGTCACGTTGGTCGCGGCTCGTCCAGGCACCGTGGGCAATCACGAGGCGCTCGCCCCACCACCGGCCGGTCGATCGAACGTGCTGCGTTCGACCGACCCGACCAGAGCTGTGGGCAAGGTCGTCAACAGGACCCGACCCGACGTGATCCATCCTGTCCGCAAACGTGATCTGGATGCGGCCCTGGCGTCGAAACGAGGCTTGATCGCCCGCGGAGTTGCGTGGGAGGTGCCGCCGGCACGCGATCTCGTCGCACAAGCGCCCCACCGGCCGGAGGCATCACGGTCGATGGTGGCCGACAACCTCGGGCTGTTCCATCCCGACGACCGACGCCCGCCGACGGACCCGAGGCCGGGACGCCATCGGGGCCGGAGGATCGCCATCGTTCATCGCCACACCGCAACGAGCCCGGGCCGCTACCTGACAGCCGCCGCGCAGCGCAGCGGCGCCGACGTGCAGTCTTTCGACGGTGCGATCGACTGGACACAGGTCGCCGCGGACACCGAGGTGGTCGTGTTCGTGGAGAGCCCCTATCCCGCCATGCCGATCACGGGGCACAACCCCGGGATCCCCGTGCTGTTCTGGGTGCATCATGGTGAGCACCATCTCCACGCCAATCTCCGCCTCACGGATCGCTACGGGGTCGACGCCGTGTTGCTCGCCCACAGCTGGCATCTGGCACATCGGTTCCCGGTCGCAGTGCATCGCTTCCCGTTTGCTGTCGCTCCCGAGCTGTACGCCGACGAGCCCATGCCATGGGCGGACCGGACGATCGACGTGGCCATGGTCGGGGCAGGTCTCGACGAGGAGAGTCCCCGCTACCGCACCCGTCGTCTGCGTGTCGACGATCTCAAACGCGAGTTCGGAGCCCGTGCCGTCTTCCGCTCCGACGTGGCCCCCGAAGCGATGGCAGCGCTGTACTCGACGGCGCACGTCGTCATCAACGACGGCGGGGCACGTCACTTCCCGATCACGATGCGCGTCTTCGAGGCTATCGGAGCCGGGGCGCTCCTCGCCACCGACCCCATCCCGGGCACCGACCTGCTGTTCGACAAGGGCCACCATTACGAAGAGCTCGCCTGGACGATCGCTGCGCATGTGAGCCGGCTCGTCGCCGAGCCCGGCAGTGGAGATCGGGCGTGCGCTGCCTATCACCACGCCCGCCGCCACCACACGTACGACCACCGGATCGATGAGTTGTTCATGATCGCCGCCGCCACCACGCACCGGGATCGCACCGCCCGTACCTCACCAAGCGGGCTGGATGCGATCATCGCCGACGACGTCGAGGTGAGCAGCATCGCAGTCTTCGGCGATGCCGAGGTCCGGCTCCCGGACCGGGAGGTTCGCAGCGGCGATCGCTTGCTCGAGGGCGACGCCACCGGGCGGGTGGACGCCGCCGTCCTCGCCGGCGTCGGTGACCTGGTGCAGATCGCCGGCGTGGTGCGTCGCTACCTGTACCTGGTGCGCCCGGAGCCGGCGCTGCTCGATGCTGCTCACCGCCGGCTTCCCGAAGCCAGCCTCACCTCCCACGACGACATCGTCCGGATCGACCTCGGTGCCCCCGGGTATGTGAGCCGTACCGAGGCGCTCCCATGAAACCTCCTCCGCGCCAGACCACGGTGCGACGGCTCCACAGGGCCATCAGACCGGAGATCGCCTGGGTCATTCCCGTGAGCAGCGCCACCGACACGGCCTCGTTGCTCGGCCGCCTGCAGACTCTCTCCCCCGCACGAGCCGACGTTCTCGCCTTCGATCACGAGACCGTGGACCCCCCTGCCGGCCCGGATGTGATCGCCACCCAAACTGCAGCCGACCATCTGGTGGTGATTCACCCCGATGTCGGAGTCGAACCACGGGTCGTCTCGGCTGCGATCGCCCGGCTCCGGGCTGGAACCAACTCGATGCTGCGGTGTGCCTACGACGTCGCGGGGGCCGTGTACACGGTGCCCGCAGATCTCGACGCCATCGAAGACACCGTCGGGTGTGGCATCCCCCTGTTTGCGGTGCTTCGGCGTTCGGCCGCTGCCGACGGGACGGCGTGGAATGAGCTACGCAGCTGGCCCGTCGACAACTTCGTCTCCGCCACTGTGGACGTTTCCCCCGTTCGGCCGGTGAACGGAGGACCGGGGACCGTGGCACAGCTCGCGCAACGTGCGGTGAGGAGGCGCCGCAGTATCGCTGCCAGGATCCGCCAAGCTGCCAGTTCGGCGACCGGTGGCACGGCGCCAGCCGCAGAATCGGGAAGCGTGGACGTGGCCTACATCGGACTCGCGGGACACGACAACCTCGGGGACGACGCCATGCTGGCTGCAGTGGCCCATCTCATGCCCTGGGCAAACCTCCTCGTCAACCCCGCGGACGCCCAGGCGGTGGTGCTCGGTGGAGGCACGCTGATCAACGCAGACCAGTACTACCTCAACCGGCTGCGCCGTATCGACGCTCCGGTGCTCCCTGCGGTGGTGTTCGGCACCGGCGTGCGCAACCCGAGCTTCTGGGGTGTCACGGAGCCGCTCGAGCGCTGGGATCCGTTCTTGCAGCGCGCCGTCACCGTTGGGGTGCGCGGGCCGCACAGCGAGGAGGCGCTGCGATCGCTCGGGTTCACAGGAGCGATCGAGATCATCGGCGACCCCGCACTGAGTCTGCGGTGCCCCGATGTCGCACGGATAGAAGGTCACGTGGTGGTGGCGCCCCTGCACACCAAGGGATCACTCCATGGTGGCGATGACGGTGTGGTGCTCGAGGCACTGACCACGTTGGTCTCCGCGCTGCGCAGCCGCGGACATCCCGTGACGCTGCTGGCGAGCCATCCCCACGACGATCGCTGGATCATCGAGATGATGCGCTCCGTGGGTGACATCGAGATCGGCTACCTCGCCGGCTACTCCGACATCGATCGCACACTCGAGACTCTGGCATCGGCTGAGCTGGTGGTCGGTGAGCGCCTCCACGCCTCGGTGCTCGCCGCGGCCGTGGGTACCCCGTTCCTCGCCATCGAGTACCGGCCCAAGGTCCTCGATTTTGCCGCTTCGGTGGGACAGGATGCGGTCATGGTCCGCACCGACCAGATGGACCGTCTCGGCGACGTGTTCGCCGCCACGTGGTCGAACCGCAGCGAACACGGCAACGCCATCGCCGAGCACGTGGCCCGGTACCGCACGCGTCACCACGATGTCGCTCGCCGGTTTGCGGCTGCGGTGGCAGCAGCCGCGGAGTGAGTCGGAACGTGGAAGGTGAGGCTGGAGTGTCGGATGGCTCGGTGGCGTAAGGTCGTTTCAACCATCCGGCTGGGGTTACGGCCGGGCTAGCAGCAACGAGGAGAGAGAACCACCGAAGCGGGCGATTGAACGCCGCGTCATCCGACACTCCTTCGGCGTGGAGGGAAGGGGAGCATCCACGCATGCCTCCGGACTTATCAAGTCCTTAGGGTTTATTTTACCTCGATTGCGAAGTTACAGCACCATGGAGTATTCGACCACGGTGACCGGGGCGCCGAACCAGTCTTGCTGGTGAGTGCCGTTGCTGTGCATCCCCTGGCGCTCGAAGAACGCCCGGGCCCGCTCGTTGGACTCGAGCACTTCCGCCTCCATCACCGAGACGCCGGCGCGACGCATCGCATCGGCCGTGCTCTCGAAGAGCCGGTGACCTGCGGCGGTTCCCCACGCCTCCGAGATGGTGTAGAGCATGTACAGCGTGCCGACCTCGCCGGGGGGGCGGCCGTCGTCCGGAGGGCCGAACAGGGCCACACCAACGATCTTGCCGCCGGCCTCGGCGATGTGCACTCCCGATCCGGGGGGACCGCGCTCGATGAGCACCTCGGTTTGGTGCGCATCCGCCTCGAAGGAACGTCCGTGCAATGCACTGTCGACGAGCAGCCCGTCGTAGGCCGCCGTCCACGATTCGCCAACCACTCTGGCGACCTCGGGCGCATCGGCTGTCGTACCGGGCCGGATGCGAATGTCCAAGAGCTCATTCACATCGAAACTCCGCGTGCGTTACGGCTGCCGCCGAGGATACCGGCTGCATCTCCGGCTCGCTCGACCGAGGTAGATTCCGCCGGTGGATGCACGAGCCACGTTTCTCGCCGCCGCCACCACCGCCCGTAACCTCGTCGCCGGCGATGTTGTTGCACGGCGGTGGCTCGAGCCGTCTGCGTTGCGTCACATGACCATTGGCGAGCTGGCCGCACATCTCGCCCGCGCCGTCACGACGGTCGACTCGTACGTGCGGCGCGCGGTCACCGAGCGAGGCGCCGACCGACCGACGGAAGGCTCAGGTGAGCTGGTCGACGCCGTCGGGTACTACCTGTCCTTCGCCGACGACCTCGGACACGATGTCGACACCGAGCTCAACAAGGCCGTGCGCCGGCGTGCCGGCGAGATGGCGGAGGAAGGGCACGCCGAGCTGGTGGCGACGCTCGACGAAGCTCTCGACAGACTCGGCGACCGGCTGGAGACGGCACCTCCCGACCTGACCCTCAGCGTGCTCGGCCAACTCCGCATCGGGCTGGACGACTATCTCGTCACTCGACTCGTCGAGCTCACGGTCCACATCGACGATCTCGTGTCGAGCCTCGACCTGCCGCAGCCGCCGGTCAACGAGCGGGCAATGAACATAGCCATCGCCACGCTGGTGGACATCGCCCGGCGGCGGCACGGCGACACTGCCGTGTTGCGCGCCCTGGCGCGCCGGGAGCGAGACACGGTGCGCCCCATCCCCGTTCTGTAGAAACCAGGAACTGGAGGGACGTGGAGAACGTCCTATACATGCGTACGGTTCACCAAAGTGGCCGACCAGCCCACCACAATGTGTGAGTGTTCAGGAGGAACAGTCATGCAACGTCTCACTGCCGCTCTCGTCGTCGTTGTGCTGCTGCTGGCAGCATGTGGCGCTGCGGACGATGCGCCCGAATCCACCACCACGGTGGCTGCCGCACCGTCGACCACACAGGCTGCTACCACAACGTCGCCCGAGGATCCGACCACCACTACAACCTCGTCGTCAACGACGACCTCGACAACCACGTCCACGTCCACCACCACGACCACAACCCAGGCTCCCGACCCCGGATCGCCCATCGAGGGCCCGGCTGCGGGCGATGTGCTCGGCGTCGTCGGTGTGGCCGCCAGCGATGTGCTCAACGTGCGTGAGCTGCCCGGTGTCGAAGCCGGCATCATCGACACGCTGGCGCCGACGGAAATGAACATCGTGGCCGTGGGCAATTCGCGGATCGTCGCCCAATCGATCTGGCACGAGATCGAGCTCGACGCCAACACCGGGTGGGCGAATGCGCGATTCCTCGCCTACATCGGCGAGACCACGGACATCACCTTTGCGATTGCCGAATTCTTCGACGGAGAGTTGCCGACCGCAGCAACCATGGAGGAGCTGGCAGAGGACATCGCCGAGACCCAGGCGTCGGACGACCCGGCGTCCACCATCGTCATCGTGGACGGGCCCAGCGCCGGCGACCTCCACGAAGTGACGGTCGACGTGATCGGTCTCGGCGACGACAGCGTCGGCGGCCTGCGGCTGCACATCTTCGCCGAGGAGACCGCCGCCGGGTTCACGCTCGATGCTGCGGAACGCACGCTGCTGTGCAGCCGTGGGGTCACGACTGAGGGCGTGTGCGTCTGACTTCGGTCAAGCGGGCCTGCGTACGTCCCGGTTCGTCCGGAGGTCAGCCGTCTCCGGCCGACAGGTTGCGGAGGAACTCGTCCGCAGCTCCCGCGACGCCGGACTCCGCATACCGATCGTCGAGGATCTCGCGGAGCTTCGACAGTACGAACTCGGTCTGCGCCTCGTGACTCATCGAAGGGCGTTCTATCAACTCGGTCCCGTCGATCCATGGTTTGGAGTCGTTGACGGCCCACGGGACGAGTATCAGCCACGACCACAGGGCATGATCCCCAACCGCGGACCTGCGCAGCAGTCCGACACAGTCGTACGGGAGCTGCACCCACCCCATGGTGGCAACGAGATCGGTTGCGGTGCGCGGCGTTCCGTCTGGCGATGTCATCGAGATCACGCTACCGGCTCTACGGAGCTACTCGACCAGGTTGCGGAAGCGGGAAATCCTCGCTCGGTGAGATCCGGCTGCCCTCGAGTCAGGTCCCGTAGACGGCGATCCGCCGCTGCAACTCGGCTCGATACTCGCCCGCCCGCCGCAGCTTCAGATCCTCGAACCCACGCACGTGATCGGGAAGCAGCGCGATGCGGACGGCCTCGTCGTAGTTGCCCGTATCGAGCCCGGCGACGAGGCGATCGACGGCCGCCACGTACTCGGGTATGAGACTTCGTTCGAGCTTACGCATCTCGGTGTGGCCGAAGGGATCGAACGCGGTGCCCCGCAGCCGCTTGCCGCGCCGCAGGGCGGCGAAGATCGGGCGGGACCGCTCGCCGAATCCCAGTTTGGATTGCAGCCCCATCGCACGCAGTAGCGGTGGGTGGAGCATCCAGCGCACTCGACCCTTCGCCCCACCGACCGATGCCGCCGCATGCTCGGCTTCAGGCAGCAGCATCAAGCGAGCGACCTCGTATTCATCCTTGTAGGCCATGAGTTTGTGGAGAGAATCGGCCACAGCGAGGCTCAGGTCGTCGCGGCGCGGCTCCAGATCATGCTCGGCGGCCACCACTCGTGCCACTACGTCGAGGAACTTGCCGGCATACCGAATGTCCTGATAGTCGGCGAGATCAGCCGCGAGCATGCGGAGCCGTGAGGCCAATGGTGCTGAGGTTTCGAGGCGCTCGATCCTGCGTTCGAGCTTCGGTGGGAGCGGCTGCGTGCTGATCTCCAACCCAGAGGCGAGCCGGCGAGACTCGGCGATGCTTGCCGTGGCTTCCGGGTCCTCGGACCAGGCGCGGCCCCAGGTGAACGCGGCCTGGTTGGCCGACACGGCAACACCGTTCAACTCGATGGCGCGCATGATGGACGCCGGTGACACCGGGACCGACCCCGTCTGGACGGCGGCCCCCAGCAGCAGGATGTTGGCCGTCGCCGGCTCCCCGGTCAGTGCGGTGGCGAGCGTGCGCGCCGCAACTCGCCGGTTGCGCCCCCGATCCGATCGCAAGGCAAAGACCTCGTCGATCTCGGGTTGTGTCGGGTACGGCGTCTCAGGAGCGCTGATCATCTTCCCGGTAGGGGTGCGTTCGGTCGAGCTGATGATGACGGTGCGACCGGTTTCGCCGGCCTTCAACACCCCAGGGTGAGCAACGACGAGCTGGTCGAACGCCACGATCGTGTCTGCCTCTCGCTCCCCGACGAGGTTGGACACGTGAGCATTGCCCTTGCTGAGAACGATGTCGCTCACCACCGGGCCCGCCTTTTGCGAAAGGCCGGTCTGATCCAGGCCGTGGACGTCCCAGCCATCCATCATCGCCGCCGCCGCCAGCACCTGTGCTGCTGTGACGACACCGGTGCCACCGATGCCCGCCAGCCGGATCGTCACGAGGTCGGCTGCCGGGAACGTGGGATCGGCGACGATCGGTGGTGGCGCCGCACCGATGGCGAGCGGCTCGTCGCCGGCATCGACCTCCATGAACGCCGGGCAATCGCCTTTCACGCAGGAGTAGTCGAAGTTGCACGTGGCCTGGTCGATCTGTGTCTTGCGACCGAGCGGTGTGTCCACCGGCTGCACCGACAGACAGTTGCTCACGTCGCCGCAATCGCCGCAACCCTCACAGATGCGGTGGTTGATGACGATGCGGGTGCGCGGGGTCTCGATCTTGCCGCGACGCCGGGCCCGGCGCAGCTCGTTGGCGCATGCCTGGTCGTGGATGAGCACGGTGACGCCTGCGATGGACGCGAGCTGCTCCTGTGCCTCGAGAATTCGGTCGCGCGGCCACACCTGCACACTCGGCGGCAGCTCGCCCCGCCGGTACTGGTGCGGATCGTCGGACGTGATGAGCACCCGTTTCACTCCTTGGGCGAGAAGTATCTGGGCGAGCTGGGGAACTCCCACGGAGAACGCAGCATCCTGACCACCGGTCATCGCCACCGTGTCGTTGTAGAGGATCTTGAACGTGATCGAGACCCCGGCGCCGATGGCTGCCTGTATCGCTACCTGCCCCGAGTGGAAATAGGTGCCGTCGCCGAAGTTCTGGTAGACGTGTTCGGTCTCCACGAAGGGCTGCATCCCGATCCAGTGAGCGCCCTCGTTGCCCATTGCGGTGATGCCGAACGTCTCGCCGACCAGATCGGGATCCATGAGGAGCGACATCCCATGACACCCGGTGCCCGCTCCGACGAGGGCACCTTCGGGCACCTTGGTCCCCCAGTTGTGGGGACAACCCGAGCAGAAGAAAGGCGTGCGAGCGATGTTGAGCGGTATCGACATGCGCTCCCGCACCGGCGAAATCTCTGCAAGCCGCTCGTCGAGCCGTTGCGCCAGCCGCCGGCGCAGCCCGGGAAGGATCGCGTCGGCGTCGAGCAATCCGTATTCCCGCATCAAGGTGGTGCCGTCTTCGTGCTCCTTGCCGAGGATCTTGGGCCGGTGCGGCGAGTCGTACAACGCATCCTTGACCAGCCACTCGAGCGTCGGGTTCTTCTCCTCGACGACCACGACCTCCTCGAGGCCACGACCGAACTCACGCACCATGTCCTTGTTGAACGGCACCGGCATGCGAAGTTGCAGGATGCGTATCCCGGCGTCTGCGATGGATTTGGCGTCTGGGAGCCCCAAGCGGCGGAGTGCTTCGAGCATCTGGCTGTAGGTGTATCCGGTGGCAACGAGACCGATCCAGGCATCGGGTGGATCAACCGATATCTCGTTGAGCCGGTTCTCCACTCCGTACTGATAGGCGAGCTTGCTGCGGATCTGGCGGAACTCGCGTTCCATCTCCACCATGCGGGCCGAACCGAGGAACACGGCGTTCGGGGTGCTGGTCCAGCGCTTGCCTTCGATCTCGACGAGCGGGATGTGGGGTTCCTCGTCGAGCACGGGAAGATCGACGGTTCCGCTGCCGTCGGCCACGGGTGTCACGATCTTCATCGCAGCCCACAACCCCGAAGCGCGGGAGATGGCGATGGCGTGCAGACCGAGCGACAGACACTCCGCGGTGTCGGCCGGATAGAGGATGGGCATGTGGAGGTCGACCAGCGCCGCATCCGAGGACGAAGGCATCGTCGACGACTTGGCCGCGGGATCGTCGCCGACCAGCGCCACAACGCCGCCGTGCTCAGAAGTCCCGGCGAAGACGCCGTGACGCACCGCATCCGTGGCCCGATCCAACCCGGGAGCCTTCCCGTACCACACCCCCACCACGCCGTGGTACTTGGCGTCGGGCCGGGCGGCGGCGAGCTGGGAACCCATCACCGCCGACGCCCCCAACTCCTCGTTCACCGCAGGCCGGTGGACGATGGGGAGGTCGCTGTGGTGGGTCTTCATCCGCTGCACCTCGAGGTCGAACCCGCCGAGCGGTGACCCGGGATAGCCGGAGAGCAGGGCGGCCGTATCGAGACCCCTGATCCGATCCCGGCGAAGCTGCTCGGGTACGATCCGCGCCAGCGCCTGCAGGCTCGTCAGGAAGACCCGGCCCGAATCTCGCGTATAGGCGTAGTCGAGCCTGTAATCGGAGCGTTCATCGAGCACGCACCGAGTTTACGGGGATGCCGGGGCTGTCTTGCGGACGGAGGGTGTGCTCAGTTGACGAGCTCGAGAGCCATCACGCCGTAGTCGCTGCCGGTGGTGCCGTGGGTGCGGGTGCCGTCGACCCAACCACCGATCATGTAGCCCTCGATGCATCTGTCGTTGCCGTCGCACGGCACCTTGCCGTCGATGATCGATTCCGCCTTGTGCTGGCCGCCGAAGTTGTATCCGGTGATGTACAGCGCGCCGAAGCCGTCGATCTGATAACTGCCGTTGTTGCCGCTACCGGACGTGTCGTCGAAGAACGGAACCATCTGCACGGTGCCAAGGGTGTCGCGCAGGTCGGCGACGCTGCACGCCAGCGGGGGTGCAGATCCGGGCACGACGGTGGACCATTTGCCGGCACCGCCCTTGACCACGCATCCACCATTGGTGTCCAACCACCCAAAGCCACCCGGCAGGTCTTGTCCCGACGGGGAAGCTGCGCAGACAGGATCGCTCAGCACGTCCTTGACCTTGCCATTGCCGTTGCCGTTCCCGTTGTTCCCGCCGCCGGTCGTGCCACCATGGAAGTGGATCGTCACCGCCCGATCGTGGAGCTTGTAGGCGCTGCCCAGCGTCAGCTCGCCGTTGAGGACTGAGGACGACCGGTGCAGGAAGCCGAGGGGGTTCTCGTCGGCGAACGCCGGGACGCCGAAGTTGTCCCACTCACACTTGGAGAAGGCCAGCGGGAACGCATCGGCTAGCGCGGGGGCGCCCCAGTTCACCGTGGCACTGGCGCGGACCGTGGCCCCTTGGTAGCCGACGATCTGGGCCATGACCATGTCGTAGTTGCGGTCGCCGTCCTGGTCCTCGGTGGCGACATCCACGGTGACTGTGCGATTGAACAGGTCGAGATCGACGGACTCCACCCAGGAGACGCCGTCGTCGCTGTTGGCGTCGGCATACTGCTGCGCCACCCCATACTCGTCGTAGAGGATGGCACACATGCCCTCGGCACAGTCGGCGGCGATGGCCAGCGCAGCGGCATCAGCCCCGTTGCGAAGCTCGGAGTGTTCGTTGTAGATGCGAGATACGTCGAGTGCGTATGCGGCAAAACCGAAGATGACCAAGAGCCACAGCCCAAAGACCACCATGACGAGCCCTGACTCGTTGGTGGGGGTATCCGATTGTGGATTGCATGGGGAGATCCGCATCTGTTCCGTCCGTTTCGTTCCCGGCATGTGGCGTCTGTGGCGGTGTCAGCCGGGCTGGTTCTCGTCTGTCAACGTCGCTTCGCAGTGCGAGCAACAGTGATTGGACAGCGGACGGCGCTGTTTCTTACACCGAATTCGTAGGTCGATCGACTCAACATTCGGGAGCTGCCACCCTTCCCGTCGCACGAACGAAACGACGGGAAGGGTGGCTTCAGTGTTCTCGCTCAGCCCTTCATCTCGAGGGCGATGATGCCGTAGTCGCCACCACCGAGACCGGGGCTGGTGTTCGAGTCGACCCAGTCGCCCATCATGTAGCCCTGGATGCATCGGTCGTCGCCCGTGCACGGCGCCACTCCGGTCACGATCGAGTCCTCCTTGTAGCTGCCGCCGAAGTTGTAGCCGGTCACGTACAGGGCACCGAATCCATTGATGTGATAGTCGGCGTTGGTGCCGGTCCCGACAACATCGTCGAAGTAGGGGACGAACTGCACCGTTCCGATGGTGTCCCGCATCGTGGACGGGTTGCACTCGCCGGGAGGGGACGCACCCGGATCGATCTCCAGCCAATCGCCGAGGCTGGGCTGGATCCGGCAGTTGGGGTTGGAGTCGAGCCAGCCAAAGCCGCCGGGGAGATCCTGACCCGAAGGGCCGGCTGCACACGTGCTCGAGCCATGCAGGTAGATGGTCACGAACTTGGCAGCGTACGGGTAACCCAGGGTGGGCGGGAGTTCGTTGTTCACCACCGAGCTCTGCCGGTGGAGGAAGCCCAATGGGTCCTCGTCGACAAACCCAGCGGAACCGAAGCTGTCCCACTCACACCTGGAGAACGCAAGCGGTAGGGCGTCGTAGCCGGACGGCGCCCCCCACATGACCGTCGCCGATGCCTGGACCGTTGGGTCGTTGTACCCGATGATCTGAGCGAGCACCATCTCGAGCTTGTTGTTGCCCGACGTGTCCTCGGTCTCGACCGTCACCGTCACCTGCTGGGTTGCGAAGTCGATGGCGACGTTGTTGATGCCGGTGGCGCCGTCGCGGGCGTTGGGATCGGCGTACATGTTGGCCACCGCATGCTCGTCGTAGAAACCGTCACAGCGCTGTTGTCCACAGTCTGCGGCGATGGCAAAAGCCGCAGCATCCGCGCCATTGCGCAGCTCGGAATGCTCGTTGTAGATCCGCGAGATGTCGAGAGCAAAGGCGCCAAAGCCGAAGATGACCAGCATCCAGAGCCCGAAAACAACCATCGTGAGTCCGCGCTCGGCATCGAGGTGAGACGTATCAGTGCCCGTATGGGCGGGGCGGCGCAAAGCAGCCATTTTGAATCCATTCCCCAGCCCGACCGGCACGCCTGTAGGTGACGCTGGCGACCTTGGTGCCGCCGCCGGAGCGAGCTGTCGTTCGCTTGTCCGTAGGTTGTGAGACTCACGAGGTGGTGGGTCTCACGTATGTATGACAGCGAACGTGTGGATTCCTGACGGGAAAACCATGATGCGAGCGGCCCATTTTGCGGAAAGAGTGGGCCGCGTCAGCTGATCATTTCAATCGCCACGACTCCGTAGTCGCCCCCGCCGATCCCCGAGCTGGCCCCCGATTCGACCCAGTCGCCGATCATATAACCCTGGATGCAGCGGTCGGCGCCGGTGCACGGCAAAACACCCGTTATCAAGGAGTTCTCCTTGTACAGCCCACCGAAGTTGTATCCGGTGACATAGAGCGCTCCGTAGCCGTGGACGTGGTATTGCGCACTCGTACCCGTGCCAACGACATCGTTGAAGTATGGGACGAATTGCACCGTACCCAGCGTATTGCGCATCCAGGTCGGGGAGCACCCACTCGACGGAGATGCGCCGGGGTCGATCTCCAGCCAGTCGCCGAGGTTGGAGACCAACGTGCAGCCACTCGTTGGGTCGAGCCAACCAAAACCGCCCGGTAGATCGGCGCCTGAGGGCGAACCGCCGCAGATGCTGCTCCCATGGAGGTAGATCGTCACGAACTTGGCCACATACGGATATCCGAGGGTCGGGGGCAGCTCGTTGTCGATGACGGCCGACGGACGGTGAAGGAACCCGAGTGGGTTCTCGTCGACGAAGCCGGGAGCGCCAAAATCGTCCCACTCGCACTTGGAAAACGCCAGCGGCAAGCTGTTGAACCCCAACGGGGAGCCCCATCTCACGGTTGTGTCGGCACGTACCGTCAGCCCGTCGTAGCCGATGATGTGCGCCAGGATCGTGTCGAGCTGGTTGCCTCCACCGGGGTTCTCGGTGGCGACCATCACCTCGACAGTCTGATCATCGAGATCGATGTCGACGTTCTCTACCCATACTGCACCGTCCCGTGCGTTGGGATCGGCGTAGAAGTCGGCGACGCCGAACTCGTCGTAGGTCCCATCGCACGCGCCTTCGGCGCAGTCGCGGGCGACGGCCAGCGCCGCGGCATCTGCTCCATTGCGCAGCTCGGAGTGCTCGTTGTAGATCCGAGAGACGTCAAGCGCAAAAGCGGCGAAACCAAAGATCACCAGCAACCACAAGCCGATCAGAACGAGTGCCATGCCACTCTCCGAGCGGTCCGACGCACCATTGTGCGTCAGCGAATCCCCCATATTGTCCCCCAAAATAATTCCCACCAGTTGGCTCTTGGAAGCCAACCCCAGCGACCTCAACTACGGTCGCAGCTATGAGTCTAGCGCCCTTTTATCACTAACTCCCATAGGTCGATCGACCTATACGAGATAGGGCGTCACCAAGTCCGACCGCAACGATTCAGCGGCGTAGCTCGAGAACCACGGTTCCCATGTCAGGTCCACCGGTACCCGTCCCGGGCAACACGTAGTCTCCAATCATGTAACCTTGGATGCAGCGCTTCTCGCCCTTGCAGACGGCATTGCCGGTGATCGTCGAGTTCTTCTTGTAGAGACCGCCGAAGTTGTAACCGGTCACATACAGAGCACCAATCCCGTACACACGGTACTGCCCACCACTTCCGCTGGCGGTCGTCTCGTCGAAATATGGCAAACCGACGATCGTATTGACCACGTCCTTCAAGTCCTGAGGATGACATTCGGTTGTGGGCGATGCACCCGGGTCGATATCCACCCACTTGCCGACGACCACTGATGCCTCGCACAAACCCGTTGTCGACTCGAGCCAGCCAAAGCCGCCGGGAAGATCGAGCCCTGACGGCCCGAGGTGGCACGAGTCCTCCCCATGGAAGTAGATGGTCACGTACTGCTTCTGATTGGGGACAAAACCCTTGGCGATGTCCGCCTCTCGATGCAGAAAGCCGGCAGGGGCGAACCCTGGAGATCCAAAGTCGTTCCACTCGCACAGCGAGAAGATCAAGGGGAGCGTCTTGATACCGCTTGGAGGGCCCCACGCCACCTCGGCATCGGCTCGCACGGTGAGACCGTTGTAACCGATCACCTGGGCAAGCACCATGTCGAGGTTGTGGCTGCCAACCGTGTCCTCGGTGGCTACGTTCACCTCGACCGTCTTACCGACCAGGTCGATGACGACCTCATCGACCCAGCTGGCGCCGTCTCGGGCGTTGGCGTCGGCATACTGCTCCGCTTCGCCGACAGCGTTGTAGAAGATGTCGCACGATCCCATGGCACAGTCGCGGGCCACGGCGAAGGCAGCGGCATCGGCACCATTGCGGAGCTCCGAGCGCTCGGTGTAGATGCGGGACATGTCGATGGCGAAAGCACCGAACCCAACCAGCACGATGATCCACAGTCCGACGAACACTGCCGCCATGCCGTGTTCGTCCTCGAGGCGTCGGAGAACAGATGCGATCCTCGATCGTTCCACCACTTCCGTTTTCACCTCGAGTCAGGGGACATGAGACGGAGCTGTTCTCCGCCGCCGCGGGGGGCACGGCCTCACCAATGAAGATAGATGCCTGTTGTAGTCACAGTGTATAGGTCGGGCGACCTATTGCCACCAAACAACCCGCAGGTTTTACCTTGATTTAGGGAGTGATTAACCGGCCAGCTGTACCGAGTTGATACCGAGGTAGGGTCCGCCTTTCGTGGTGCCGCTGACGGTCCAATCTCCGATCAGGTACCCTTGAATGCACGGGTGGTTGCCACCACACGGATCCTGATTGTCGATGAGAGACGACTGCTGGTTCTGGCCGTTGAAGTTGTACCCGGTCACGTACAGGGCGCCATAGCCGTGGATCTGATACTGGGCATTTGATCCGCTACTGCGCAGATCCTTGAAGTAGGGGATGGTCACCACGGATCCGACGATGTCCTCGAAGTCCTCCGGGGCGCAGTCGGCCGTCGGCGACGAGCCAGGCTCTACGTCGACCCACTCCTGCACGGCCGTGCTGACCTGGCAACGGCCGCCGTCACCTGCCAGCCAGCCGAAACCACCGGGGAGATGCCCTGACGCCCCACCGCGGCAGCTGCTCGAGCCGTTGAGGTAGATGGTCACTGCGGCGTCCCTGTGTGGATAGCGCAGGGCGGGCGGAACCAGGTTGTCCGTCACAGCAGAGGCCCGGTGCAACGACCCGCCGAGCACCTCGTCGGCAAATCCGGTGGCGCCGTGTGCATCCCATACGCATTTGGAGAGCGCCAGCGGCAGCGTCGTGGCTGCACCCGGCGAACCCCAGGTGGCGCTGGCGTCGGTGCTGACGGTCACGCCCTCGAAACCCAGCACCTGAGCGAGAACGACGTCGAGATGATTCCCCCCAGAGATGTCTTCCGACGCCGTCTTCACGGTGACCGTTTGGTTGAAGCGATCGAGCGAAACGTCCTCCACTCGCATGGCCCGATCCCGGGCGTTGGCGTCGGCATAGGTGTCGGCGACGTTGTGCTCGTCGAAGAAGAGATCGCAGGCTCCGATCGAACATTCGCTGGCAATCGCCAGTGCTGCCGCGTCGGCTGCGTTACGGAGCTCCGAATACTCGGTGTAGAGACGCGTGACGTCGAGCGAGAACGCGCCAAGACCGAGGACGACGAGCATCCACAGGCCGACGGCAACGAGTGAGAATCCTCGCTCATCCAGTGCGAGTCCGTGAGCCTTGCGAGCCGGTGTGGTGGGGAGCATCGTGTATCAACTTTCTGAGTCCGGGGAAGAGAGACGGGCCGTGCCCGCCGCCGCCATGCCTACTCGGCGGCCTCGGTATTGAGACCCGGTTCCTCGTCGGATCTTTCAGGAAATCCGTGGGACGCCCGACCCATCTTCTGGCAGAGGTCCCGTGGGAGTAGGCTATGGGACGAGGACGTTGGCATGGTCCGAGCATGAGGACAGGTTTGCCGTTGCCGGTGCCGGGTAGAGGGCGCCCTGTGAACGCCGCTGCGCGGGCTCCGCTTCGTTTCGATCACCTCCACCGCCTGTCGGGGCGGCATGGTGTGTTCGAGCACGCCCGCTACACGCACCCGCGTGTCTCGCACGGGTACACCACCGATGACATGGCCCGACTGCTCGTCGTGCTCGGCCGCCAGCCCCACATCAGCGGTGCCTCACTGCGTTTGTTCGACCGAGGCGTCGATTTTGTGCTCGCCGGCCGCACATCGGGAAGCTGGCACAACCGGATGAACGCTGCGGGGACCTGGGTGGACCGACGTGGATCAGACGATGCTCATGGTCGGGCGCTGTGGGGGCTCGGTGCCGCGCTCGGACAGGCACATCCAAAACAACGCAACCGCATCATCACGACCCTGGCCGCCGGGGTCGACGTCGATTCGCCGGCACCACGCACCAACGCCTTCGCCATCCTCGGAGTCTGTGCCGCCACTCACCACCTGGGAGCGGCGACACCAGACCGAGTCCTCTCTGCGCTGCCGCGTCTCCTCGGGCGGATTCCCGGGCCCGGCAACGGTCGATGGCAGTGGCCCGAAGCGAGGCTCGCCTATGCCAACGCACGACTCCCTGAAGCGTTGCTCGCCGCAGGGGCGTCGGTCGGCGACGACCGGCTCGTCGATCGGGGCCTGGCCATGCTCGACTGGCTGGTGTCGGTGGAGTGGAACGGTGACCACTTCAGCTTCACACCTGTCGAAGGACGCGGTCCGGGCGGCACGGGCCCCGCGTTCGATCAGCAACCGATCGAAGCGTGGGCGATGGCTGATGCCTGCGCCCGCGCAGCTGCTATCACCGGTGACGGCACCTGGTCGGGATACGTCACCGCCGCCGCCGAATGGTTTCTCGGCCGCAACGACGCCGGCTTGGCGTTGTACGACCCAGAGACTGGCGCCGGCTACGACGGTCTCCATGGAGACCGGGTCAATGCCAATTGCGGGGCCGAGTCGACGTTGGCGGCGCTCGGCGCACTGCAAACATGGCGTCGCCATCTCAGCGGACAGGCACCGGTGTGATCATGCGGATCGCCATGCTTCCCCCGATCACGCACCCGTTCCCCCCACCGGGCTACGGCCCTTGGGAGCGCGTCGCCTTCAACCTCACCGAAGCCCTCGTCGCCGCCGGGCACGACGTCACCGTGTTCGCTCCCGCCGGATCGCTGACGACAGCGCACCTCCATCCCACCGTGCCCGAACCCATGACCCAGTCCGCCCTCGATCCGCGCCTGGCCGAAGAAGAGCATCTCGACGTGGCTTTCGAGCACATCGCCGCGGCCGATTTCGATGTGGTTCATTCCCACCTCCATGTGCACGCACTCGGCTACGGCCAGTTCGTGAGTACTCCGATCGTGACCACGTTGCACGGAGTGGCGTGGAATACGGCCACGCATCGTCTACTGCGCCGATATGCCGATCGCCCCTTCGTCTCGATATCCAACGCGGAAAGGGCATTTCTGCCCGAGCTGCGCTACGTGGCCACGGTGCCGAACGGGATTCGCATGCACGAGTTCGACGTCGGAGATGGCGCTGCCGGTCACCTCGCCTTCGTCGGCCGGATTGCCCCCGAGAAGGCGCTGGATCTGGCGATTGCCACCGCCCGTCGCTCCGGTCGAAGCCTGCACATCGCCGGCCCCGTCGAGGCCAAGTACCGGGCCTACTTCGAATGCGAGATCGAGCCGCACCTCGACGGATCGAACATCGTGTATCACGGCGAGCTCGATCGTGCACGTGTCGCCAGGCTCGTCGGCGACTCCGTAGGGCTGCTCATGCCGCTTCGTTGGGACGAGCCCTTCGGACTCGTCGTCGTGGAGAGCCTCGCCGCCGGCACGCCCGTGATCGCCTGGCGCCGCGGCGCCATGCCCGAGATCGTTGCGCATGAACGCACCGGCTTTCTCGTCGACGATGTTGCCGGGGCAGTCACCGCCATCGGTCGGCTCGACGAGATCTCCCGGCTGGAGTGCCACAGATCAGCCCAGCAGCGGTTCTCCGCGGAGACGATGGCCGCCGGTTACATGCGGGTGTACGAAGAGCTATTGGTCACACCATCGCAGCCAGGACGTCTGCGACGGGCGCTGTAGCGAACTTGATGCCGCGATCGGCGAAGCCGTAGGGCACGACGAGCGTGCCGTCACAGATCATGCTTCCGCAGGAATACAGCACGTTGGGCACATAACCGATGCGCTCTTCACCCTCGGGTTCGAGCAATGGCGCCGGCAGCCGCGCCACCACCTTGGTCGGCTCGTCGAGGTCGAGGAGAACGGCGCCCAGGGCATAGCGGCGCATCGGGCCCACACCGTGGGTGATCACCAGCCAGCCGTCGTCGGTCTCGAGGGGCGAGCCACAGTTGCCCCCTTGCACCACCTCCCAACCCATCTCCGGGCCGAATGCCAGCTCGGCGTTGCGCCATTCGCGCAGGCGATCGGAACGCATGACGAACGTGCTCTCCTGATCGTGGCGAGACAGGGCGACGAAGAGTCCATCGATTCGCCGTGGGAACAGCGCAATACCCTTGTGACGCGCCATCGCTCCGGAGAGCGTGGAGATACGGAAGCGAGCGAAGTCGGCGGTCTCGATGAGCTGAGGCAGGATCTTCTCTCCGTCGAATGCCGTGTATGTGGCGTAGTAGCGCACATCACCGTCCTCACCCACGAACCGCACAAACCGCGCATCCTCCATACCTCGGCTCTCCGCCGGCCCCGCCGGGGAGATCAGCCGCTCGGTGATGTCGGTGCCGGCGAACTCGAGCACGTAGTTGGAGGAGGCGAGCCAGTGGATCCGATGCAGCGTCTCGCGCGCCATCGTGAGATCGATGTCGGTCTCTTGTACCCGGTCGAGGGCGAGCTGGAGCTCGGGTGCGGTGAACGCCATATCCAACTGGTCGAGAACTCTGCGGGAGATCTCGTTGTCGGCCTCGAGCTCGGCGAGTCTGGCGGCGAAGGCTTGCCGGTCGTAGTGGGGTGTGTGGCGGGCGCCGTTGTCGGCAAAGGGCGACCGCTCGTCCAGGGTGATCTCCCCGTCTGTGCCGACCCGCCCGGAGAGGAACGCGATCGAAGAGATGTGACCCTCGCCGATCGCCCGAGCACTGAGGACGAAGCTCTGCGCACCATCCGGATGTGGCGAGCCAACCGGCACCATCGACGGGTTGGTGAGTGCCGCCGACTCGTATGCATAGCTCTGGGTGAAGAATGCGCCGAGCAGCAATCCGGTCTCCGGGTCCTCCACGCCGGCAACGAGTGGCGACTGGTCGGCGGCGATGTGGACGTGCCGGCGCCACACACTCTCGATGTCGCGATACCGGCCTGCAGCCAGCTGGTGTGCTTCTGCCAGCCGGCGCTCTCGCTCGTCATCACGTAGACCGAGCACTCGGGAGGTGATCGCGTCGAGACGTGACGTAGCACCACCGAAGTTCGCCTGGCCGGGGACGAAGGGCCTCGCCACGACCCGGCTCGGATCGGGGCGAATAGTCAGCTCATGACGTCTGATCTCGACCACGTACCAACCATTGTGGACCTTCTTGCCCGCGCAACGGCGCAATTCCTGTGACCGGCACCTCGTGGTGTAGCAAAGCGAAACCCCGGTATGGAGTGGAGTTCACACCAGGGTGTGGTGGGTCACGCCGTGATGCGAGCGTCGTCGACGACCGATGACACGAGCCGCGTGTACGACACGGCGACCGCATCCCAAGACAACTCGGCGCCCAACCGCCGCGCCACGTGTGCGGCCTCGTCGTACGTCCTGCGGTCGTCCAGGAGCATCTGTAGTGCGTCCGCCATCTCGGTGATGTCGTCATGGGCGACGACCACGCCTGCTCCAGTGCCGAGCAATTCGACGGCGTGGGGGAATCGGGTCGCCACGACGGGACGACCGGCCGCGACGGCCTCGGCGAGAACGCCGGAGCAAATCTGCTCCGAATTGTCGTACGGGGCGAGAACGATATCGGCTCCGGCGACCAAGCGGTACAGCTCCTCGTCATCGAGGTACCTATCCACGAACTCGACGTGGTCATGGAGCGCATGGTGCTCCACAAGGCGCTCCAAACTGTCCCGATACGCATGGCCGGAGTGCCGGAGCACGACTGGATGGGTCTGTCCGACGATGCGATACCGCACCTTGGGTTCGAGGTGTCGCAGCTTGGCGACGGCGGCGATACCCCGTTCGATCCCCTTCCCCGGACCGAGCAGACCCCAGGTGAGGACGGTGCGGCGAGGCTCGGGGTTGATGGGAAGGGGTCGCCAGACGGATCCGTGTGGGATCACCACGACGTCGGCCGGATCGATCCCGAACGTCCGCGCCAGCGCAAGACGGGCGCTCTCGGAAGGAACGACGACGGTGCCGGCGTCGGCAAGACCACGCAGTATGGAGGCTTGCCGGGGTGTTGGATCGGTCAACACGGTGTGCAGCACCGACACGATCGGGGCATGGACCTGATCGACGAGATCGAGCACAGCGGCCCCATCATCCCCCCCGTAGATCCCGTATTCGTGCTGGATCACGACGACGTCGGCTCGATCGAGGTGGCGGGCGGCCGTACGGACGCTCACCGGGCAATCCGGGTCGAATGCCATGGACACCGGGGAACCTGGCGGCGCATCCAGTTCCGGATCCGTGCTGTCGACAAGCCGAACGACTTCAGTCGCCAGGTGCGGGGCGACCCGGTTCATCGCAGCAACGAGCGAAGCGGTGAACCGTGCGATGCCGCAGCGGCGCGGCGCATAGGTCGAGACTATCGAGATCTTGGGGGCGAATGCACCAGGAGGCAGAACCGTACGCGGGCGGTGCAACATCGTTGGGGCTCCTCAACTCTCCGTAGACGAACTCCACCTCTACCCGGCCTTTCGGGGCAGTAAACCCAGGCGGGTGCCGCCGCGGCCAGGGTATTTCGGCACGAACGTGGCATTTTGCGACCCCCGGTGCGCTACTGCAAAACGCCCGGTCACGAGGCGGATCAGATAGGTATCGTTCACCCTGGCTCCGATACTCGGTCGGGCCAGACCGCTGACCGGGACACCAGCCGGGCAACCGGCCACCGGCTTCGTTCTCACCGACCATTGTGCGGCTAGGGGATGCGCCGATAGGCGCAGAGCCGTCAGGCGAAGAGCCGACGGGAAAGCCTCAGAGCTCCAGCAAACATGTTGGCGCTCTGAGGAGGCGAGGAGGACGTATCAGGTGAGGATCCACCGGCAAGTGACCGAAACGCTCGTCTACGGAAGCCACATCACGCATCGGTACACCCAAGACTCACCGATCCTCGCCGATGTGTGGATCCGTTACGGCGAGGAGCCGCTCGAGTGGCAGGATCTCCTCCTTTCGCCGCAATGGGGATTCGAGGCCGGACATGTGAGCGTGGTCCTGCGCAGTCACGTCGAACAAGCCCGCCACGACCCGGGCGCCGGCTACGCCTGGTGGCGGGCGACGACGCGGTGCCCGGCACACGTCGCCTACAACCAGGTGTACACGGCTGCTCGGCTGTACTTCGACGAGGTGATCCGGGTCGTCCTCCCCATGACCCTGTGGTGGAACGACTTGTGGCGGCAGACCATCGCACGGTGGCGGCACACGGCGGAAGGGCAACAGGCAGATGGGGTCACCACCGACCGCGTGCTGCGCGACCTCGCCCCTGAGCTGGAGCTGGCACTCGACGGACTCGGCCGGCCCGGTCACGACACCGAGAACATCAGCGACGAGACCCGCGAACAGCGCGAGGCAATCTCCAACCTCCCGGCGGATCTGCCCTGGTTCATCCGCGTCGTCGGGGTGATCGCACGCGCCGTGGAACGATCGATCGAGGAACGAGCGGAGCGCACCGGAGGCCCGGACTGCGACGACGACCCCGACTCGACAACGCGACGCAACATGCGTGCCGAGGCCACCGACTGGATCGAGAGCTTCGACGGGCCCTGGTATTGGGACAACGGCGACCCAGACAGGTTCGGTGACCACAAGGGACTCGATCCCTTCGCCTCGATCAACTTGATCGAAGCGGCCCGAGATGTCCTCGGCGGGATCGACATATCGGGATTGGAGCACCACACCGGGCTGCCGCCGCACGATCCGTCCCGACCCGACGACATGGAAGGTCACGTGCATCTCGTCAACCTGAACCGCAAGGCGTCGACGGCGGTGGGCAAATCCCGGCTCACCGTCAAGGCCGACGCCGCCGAGCGCTTGTTCGACATAGATACGAGTGCGATCACCTGGGGGATCATCGACACCGGTATCGACGCCACCCACCCTGCGTTCTTCCGCACGCCTGAGAACGGCGAGGCGGGCCCTGCGCTCACCGATCACGGTGCGGTGGCCGACGGCGAATGGGTCAAATGGACGCGGGTGCAGAAGACCTACGACTTCACTCGCATCCGGGTGCTGCTGGACCCCGTACGTCTCGCCAACGCAGAAGAACTGGACGGCCACATCCAGGCCGTCATCGAGCGAAATCCGGATGAGTTCGAGGATCTCCAGCGCTCGCTCTTGCGAGGCCGCAACGTGGACTGGGATCTGCTCGAGCCGTTCCTACTCGTCCCGCATGACCCTGAGACCTATCTGGTGCCCCAGAACGGGCACGGCACCCACGTCGCCGGCATCATCGCCGCCAACTGGGAAGAGCAGAACATCGTCGGAGTCTGCAAGGACATCAATCTCTACGATTTGCGCGTCCTGGAGCCGGGCAAGCCGAACGACGAATTCGCCGTCCTCGCCGCCTTGCAGTTCGTCCAATGGCTCAACGCACAGAAAGACTTCTTCGCTGTCCACGGTGTCAACCTCAGCATGTCGATCCGCCACGAGGTGGCGAACTACGCATGCGGACGCACACCCGTCTGCGACCAATGTGAAGACCTCATCGGCTCCGGGGTCACCGTGGTGGCGGCTGCCGGGAATGCCGGATATCTCAGGTACCGGACCGCCACCGGTCCCGCCGATGCCCACGAGGACACCACCGAGGGGTATCACACCGTCAGCATCACCGACCCGGGCAACGCCACGGGTGTGATCACGGTGGGCGCCACGCACCGGGAGAAGCCCCACGACTACGGGGTGAGCTACTTTTCCAGCCGGGGCCCGACGGGTGACGGCCGGCAGAAGCCCGATCTGGTAGCGCCGGGCGAGAAGATCAACTCGGTGTTCCCCGGTGGGTCGTTTCGTCCACTGGACGGGACCAGCATGGCCGCCCCGCATGTGAGCGGTGCAGCTGCGATGCTCATGGCCCGCCACTCCGAGTTCATCGGTCAGCCTGCACGGATCAAGCACGCACTGTGCAGCACGGCCACCGATCTGGGACGAGAGAAGTACTTCCAGGGCGCCGGGCTCGTGGACGTGCTGCGCGCCCTGCAATCGATCTGAGGAGGAGGTCATGGTCCAACTCGAGGCGGTACGTGCCAAGCAGGGCGATTGTCTGTTACTGCATTACGGCACCGAGGAGCAGCCTCGCCTCTCCCTCATCGACGGTGGCCCGGGTGGTGTGTGGAAGCCTTTCTTGCGCCCAAGACTCGAGCAGCTCCGGGAGCAGCGTGGCGGCGAGCGGCTCCAGCTCGACATGCTCATGGTGAGCCATATCGACGACGATCACATCAACGGGCTCATCCAGATGACCCGACTTCTCGCCGATCAAGCCGGCACTGCCGACATCCTCCTCGATGCGACCGTGGTGTGGCACAACAGCTTCGACGACGTGTTCGGCGACGCCGGTGCCAGTGTGGTCACCGGGGATACCGGGACCAGCGTCGAGTCGTCGACGGCGAGCCTCGCGGGGTCGTACGACATATCCGATGAGGGTGCGCTGATGATCGCCAGCGTCCCTCAGGGACAGACCTTCCGCGCCAACGTCGCCGGGCTGGGATGGGCGGTGAACAGTCCATTCGACGGGCTCGTCACCGCCAGGCCGAAGCCGGTGAAGATCCCCGGCGGTCTCCAGCTCACCGTGCTCGGTCCCGACCAGGTGCGCCTAGACGAGTTCCACGAGGAATGGGACAAGGACCTGAAAGAGAGGGCCGACAAGGCGAAGACGGCGCAGTACATGGACGACAGCGCGTGGAATCTGGCGAGCATCGTGGTGCTCGCGGAGCTGGACGGACGTACGTTGCTGCTCACCGGTGACGGCCGCGGTGACGATGTCATCCGCAACGCACGGTCGGCCGGGTTACTCGACGCCCGCGGAACGCTGCGGCTCGACCTGCTCAAGCTGCCGCACCACGGCAGCATCAACAACGTCGAGCTCGACTTCTTTGAAACGTTTCCGGCCTCCACATACGTCGTGTCGGGGAATGGCGGTCACGGCAACCCGAAGGTCGAGATCTTCGAGATGCTGTTCGAGTCGCGTGCCGGCGACAACGACCACTTCGACATCTACCTCACCTACGACCCGGAGGAGTACGTGGCGTACCACAAGAAGCCCTACCCGATCGAGGCGCTGCTCGAGCTGTTCGCCCGGCAGAAAGCAGCAGGTCGCAATTTCAGCGTGATCTGTCCCGGTGACGACGACCTCTCGGTGACGGTGCCGGTGGGACGGCCCCGCACTGCAGACGACGGCGGGAAGGAGATCGGATGAGCAAGAACATCGTCATCTGCCTCGACGGCACCAGCAACGAACCGGAGGCCGGCCGGACCAATGTCGCCAGGCTCTATGACATCGCAGCCAAGAACGCCCAGCAGATCGTCTACTACGACCCCGGTGTCGGCACGATGGGCGCCCGGAGCGCGACGACGCGACTGGGGAAGCTGGCCACCCGAGTCGGCGGCTTGGCGCTCGGTCACGGGGTTGACGACAACATCGAGGAGGCGTACCGCTTCTTGATGCACCAGTACCAGCCCGCCGATCACATCTATGTGTTCGGGTTCAGCCGGGGTGCGTACACGGCTCGCGCCCTTGCCGGGATGATCCGTACCGTCGGGCTGCTGCGTCCCGGAGCTGACAACCTGGCCCCGTACGCTCTCAAGCTCTACGCCAAGCGAAGCAGCAAGGAGCTGTCCGACGAGGAGGAAGCGGATTTCTGGAATCTGCGCAGCGATTTCAACACGACGTTCGGCAATCCAGAGTTTCCCGCACGGTTCGCCCCGCAGATCCACTTCCTCGGTGTGTGGGACACGGTGAAGTTCGTCGGCTGGTTCAACTGGCGGGCACAGCTCAAGCAGGCGAAGTGGCCGTTCACCCGCAACGTGTCCAGCGTCGTCAGCGGGCGGCATGCGCTGGCACTCGATGAGCGACGCCGCTACTTCGCCGAGTACCGGTTCGATCTCGGTCAGCTCGACTCGGGCAAGCGAGATCTCGTCGAGATGTGGTTCTCGGGCGTGCACAGCGACGTCGGTGGCACCTTCCCCGACGATCATCGTTTAGCCGACCTCGCTCTGCAATGGATCGCCGACGAGGCGCACGCCAAGGGCATGGAGATCGATGCGATGGCATACGAGCGCCATCTCGGGGTGGCGCCGGGTACCGAGCTACCGACCGACTACGCCGACGGCGCCATACACAAGAACGGCCCGGTGTGGGCAGTGATCGGGGCGGGCTGGCGAACACGCAAACCGCGGCCGAACGACACCATGCATCCCAGCGTCGGCGCCAGGACGGTGTGAGCCGCCGCAGCTAGATGTGCACGTCCGTGACCGGCTTCCCCACGTGTTGTTCGATCTCGAAGCTCACCCAGTCGAGCAGCTTGTTGGCGAGATCGTTGAGGGCGCGAGCCGTGGCCAGCTCCTCGCCGATGCGGGGCACGTCGGTGTCGGCCGGGTTGCGGCGCGCCCGCCCGTTGCCAACGAACTTGTCGCCATGCTCTTTCAATGTCGCCGTCGCCATGGTTTCGGCCTCGTCGTGCTCGAGGAAGACCTTGACCTTCCACTCCAGCTCATCGGACATGTCCGCTCCTCGTGTGGGCTTCCCCACAGTGACGCACCTCGGGCAGCCGGCGTCAAGGGCCGTTTGGACCCATTGGCGCGTGAGATTCAGGTGAGCCAGGTCCAGTCCGGCAGCACAGTGTTGGGCGATTGCTCCGCAATCCGGTGCCTGATGCGGATGCGAGTCCACAACGACCGGCGAGGCTGTGTGTCCCGGTGCAGCTGGCACACGATGGCACGGCACCGATAGTGCTCTCTCATACAGCAAGGAGCGATGAAGCGTGTCACCGGATACGTCAGTTCTTTCGCGTCCTGTACCGAGCCGATCGGGCAGCGACTGGCCAAGAAGCGTAGGATCTGGGCGGTCGTGGAGGAGAGAAGGGAGAACCACCTATGAGACCTCATCGTCTCGCCGCGCTGCTGATTGCAGTGCTGGCAATGTTGGCCACTGCGCTGCCCGCAGCCGCCGACACGCAACAACAACAGGACAGCCCCCTGGATCGGGCGGATCTGGAAGCCGCCCATGGCGACTCCGAGGCAAGACTGGCCGCTCGCGACGCACTGGCGACCGAGGCCGTCACCGGAGCGAACTACACGAAGGAAATCGTTGTCATCGGCCGTGGAGAGCGGCTCGAACTGGACGCAACCACCGACGTGTGGGCGCTGGGCGGGTACGCCTACACGGGGACCTTCCAGTCGCCTTGCGGCGGCGAACCCGGCGCCGGTGTCTGGGTGTGGGACATCACCAACAAGGGCAACCCGGTCAACGTGGGCGTGATCCCCTCGCCGGTGGGCAGCCGCTCCAACGACGTCAAGGCCGCCAATATGAACTCCGGTGCCATCTTGGTGCACTCGAACGAGGCGTGCGATGGCGGTCCGGGCGGGTTCGAGATCTACAACGTGAACGATCCACTCAACCCGGTGCACCTCGCATCCGTTCAGACCGACGAGCTGAATCCGGTCTCAGATTCTCTGTTCGGTGGCCTCACTGACGTTGGCGTCCACAACCTGTTCTTGTTCCGGCAGGGACGGCAGGACTACGTGGCGGCGGTCGTCGAGTCGGCATTCGACAACTTCCGCATCTACAACATCACCGATCCGGCCAACCCGGTGCTCGCCTCCGCGTGGGGTGCGGAGGAGCTGTTCGATCCCGGCGTAGGAGATCTGACCGATCCAAACGATCCTGACCAGGTCGCCCGTGCACTCGACGCAGTGCTGTGGCTGCTCGACGGCTTCGGGGCATCGGCGAACCGATTCCTCCACGACGTCACGATCCAGAGCCGGAAGGCGTATCTCAGCAACTGGGATGCGGGTCTCGTGCTCATGGACATCGCCGATGTGTCCAACCCGGCGGTGGTGTCTGTGGCAATCGACCCGACGCTCGAGGACGGCGAGGTCAACAGCCATGCGGCATGGCCGAGCCATGACGGCTCGATCGTCGTGGAGAACGAGGAGGACTTCAGCCCCTTCGCATCGGTCTTCACGATCGACACCGGCCCCGCTGCCGGCGAGTACCCGGCGGCCGAAGGTGCGATCACACCACCGATCGCGTTGCTTCCGGGCGGCGTGTTGACGGGACCGACTACATACGTCGGATTCGCCTGCGATCCGGGGAATCCGGGCTTCGACGATCCGGTTCCGGCCGGGACGGGAATAGCGCTCATTCAGCGAGGCGCCTGTACGTTCTCGTCGAAGATCAACAACGCCGAGGCAGCGGGATACTCCGGGGTCGTCGTGTTCAATGACGAGGCTCGCGGAGACGCACTGGTCTCGATGGGCGGCTCAGCCGTGAACCTGCCAGGCGTGTTCGTCGGGCACTCGACGGGCCTTGCTATCGCAGGCGTCGCCTCTGCAGCCGACCTCGTGATCGGCGCCGGGGGCGAGACCGTCTCCGCGACGACAACGCCAGATGGCTGGGGCGGCTACCGGGTGTGGGATTACAGCAATCCACAGAACCCGGTGCTTGCCAGCGTCATCAACACGACGTGCAGCGCCGATCCGCTGGATCCGAGCTGCGACCCGGTCGGCACGTACTCGAGCCACAACGTGGTCGTTGAGACCAAGGGTGGCAAGACCCTGGCCTACTTGTCGTGGTACTGGGAGGGTGTGCTCGTCTACGACGTCACCGACCCGTACAACCCGGTCGAGGTGGCTCGCTACAGCGACGACAGCGCGGCCTTCATGGCGCAGAACGGTGGACCGCAGGACGTGTGGGGCATCTACAAGAACCCGCACTCCCCGTGGATCTACGCATCAGACAGGAACGGAGGCCTGTACATCCTCCGGCTGCGCGGCTGAGCCAGGCTCAGTCGGCGTGAAGATTGGGGGCGGCGTCAGCCGCCCCCAACTCTTTGGGTGCCGCTGTCCCAACATCGGGATGGCCGATCTCGGGAACCATGCAGCGAGTTCCGTCGTCAAAGAGGAAACATCCCACACAAGGATCACGTGCTTGGACTGATCGAGACTCGTGCCCACACACCTCGCTCCGCAAAGACGATCGACCCGCCCTGCACCTCGCGCACCTCATCGACACACTCTCCATCGATCGCTCCGTCCACCAGGACCTCGCCCTACGCCACTGCCGTCGCCCTACAGGGGCTCCACCGAAAGGAACCTCACACCATGCCCGGTCGACCCGCCCTGTCGGCCCTCACGGTCACTGCCGCCTTCGTGCTAGCCGTCGCCGCCTGTGGCGGTGCGGATGAGCCATCGGCGCCGACGTCAACCCGCCCACCAACCGCCACCTCGCTGGCGCCGCTCCCGTCGACCACGACGGCTCCGACCACGCTGCCCAGCGACGACCCGGCGAGCTACATCGGCCTCGATCTCGATGCGGCGGGCGCACGAGCCGACGAGCAGGGGCGCCCGTGGCGTGTTGTCAGGCAAGACGGCGAGGACCTGATCGTCACGGCCGACTTCAACCCCAACCGGCTCAATTTCACGGTTGACGACGGTGTCGTCACCGATGCGGTCACCGACGCCGACATGATCGCCACGAACTCACCCGACACCGGTTGCGAGAGCGAGGCGCTCGATAGCGTCACCGACTACGAGGCGGTGGGGCGGCAGGATATCGACGGCGACGGCAGCGACGAGCTCTTCGTGCTCACCGGTCAAGACGAGATCGGCATTTTCGCCGTGGTCGATTGTGAGGCAACGGAGGTCAGAGTCGATGACGCGCCTGCGCGGTTCACCGTCGGGATCGACGACACGGCGGCGGGTGGCGTGGTGTGCCAGGAGGAGTTCGTCGACGACCTCTACGTCACGACACTGTCCTCGTCGGATGGCGAGGTCTACAGCGGGCACACGGCCGGGTACGACCTCGACGGATCCGTTCTCACCGAGATCGACGGTGAAGGCACCGAGACAGACCGCAGCGGTGCTGAGGCCATGGCCGGACTCGACTGCGGCGCCGCCACCTACCCGTTGCCACGCTGATGCCCGAGCATCGTTCCACAGGGGGACCAATGAAACTCACCCGCCTCGTCGCTCTCGTCGCCCTCACCGCCGTGCTCGGAGCTGGATGCGCCACCGACGGCTCCTCCGACGGCTCGTCCGACGCAACGACAACGTCTTCGGTCACCCCCTCGACAACGGCGCCGCCGGGCTCTACGACGTCCCCGCCGGCGGCGCCGTCCACCACCACGACCGGGCCCCCGGCAACCACGACATCGCTCGTGGCCGCCGGGGGCCCGGAAGGATCGGGCTGCTCGCCGGGGCCGGGCGACCTCCCCGACGGGACGTGGTTCGGCTTCCCCGTCGAGGTGACCGAAACAGGCATGGAATTCGACCTCGCGTGCTGGTTCACCGGCGAGGCCGCCATCGCGGCTGCCGATGAGGACGGCGAGGAGTTCCCCCCGAACGACTACTACGTGCGCAACGAGGTGGACACCACCCGCACCGTCGCCGCACCCGACGGTGTCACCGTGCTCTGGTACGCCTCGGGCGATCCCAACTCCGACAACACGACCGACTGGGCTGGCTGGCTCCGTGCCATCGACATCCGGGGTTTCACGCTCGGCGTCTGGCTCGAGATCGACAACGGCGCTCTCGTCGAAGTCACCGAACAGTGGGTTCCGTAGGGTCTGTCCGCCGCGCTAGATCAAATCGTGCTGTTCGACCCTGTGATGAGGTCGCCGGGCGTCGTACGGTGGGAGGTGGCTCTCAGCGAGGACGGTCGATCTCGGAGGAGCTGCATAGCGGGCGGCTCCTCCTCGCACCGTCGAAAGGAGGGAGTCATGCGGCGAATGCTCTTTGCCCTGCTCATGATCTGCGGTCTCGTCTTGACGCCGGTGTCCGCCGGCGCTGATGAGGCCTTCGATGTGTCGGGAGACTGGACGTACGTCCCAACGTCGATCGAAATCATCGAGCGAGATGGACCGAACGTGTTCATCCTGGGAACGGACATCGGCACCTGGACGGGTAGCTTCATCGGGACAACCACGGAGGAGTTCGTGGTCGTGCATGTGCCCGCCAGGGGCATCAACTTCTACTACGGCGAGTTGGTGTTCGAGGGCACCGTGGTGGACGACAACGGCACCGTGCGCTCCGGGACGATGATGCTGCGCACCAGCGGCAAGCAGGATCCAGGGACCGTCGAGCCCGGTCCGGGCATCTGGGTCGGTTCGTGGACCATCGTCGACGCCAGCGGCGGGCTGGCCGGCATCCAGGGACACGGCGCTTTCACGGGACCCAGCCTGGACGTCGACTACTGGGGCACTGTGTCCTTCTGACCGAGG
>JBFISM010000006.1:0-56335 GCA_041608535.1 Acidimicrobiia bacterium | reverse complement strand
GGGTAACGGAGCCGTCCCCCCGCGAGCACCCCCTTCCGTCCCCCGACACCACGCCGAAGGTGTCCGGTGCCGTCCAGTGCCTTCGGGTGCAGGGGATGCTCGAAGGGGAGGAGCTCCGCGGATCCCCTTCGATGCGGAGTCCAGCGACCTGTGCGGTGGACTCCGCCAGCAACTGATGCGGCCGCAGGCCGCTCGCTTGGAGCCCAAGCACGGCTTGGGCGATGACTCGGGGCAAGCCTGCTTGCCCCGAAATCACTCTTTGCATTCTGCGAGGTTGGCGCCGGTGGCCCAGTCGACTTTGAGGGGAACGGTGAGCTCGACGATGCCTTCCATCACGCCCAGGGTCAGGTCGCGAGTCTCTTCGATGGCGTCCCCCGGCACTTCGAGGACCAGCTCGTCGTGGATCTGCAGCAGCATCTCGGCCTCCGCTCCTTCGCCGCGTAGACGCCGCTCCAGCTCCACCATGGCCTTCTTGATGATGTCCGCCGCCGAGCCCTGGATGGGCGCATTCAGCGCCATGCGCTCCCCCATCTGCCGGTCGCGGAAACTGCTACTCGTCAGCTCCGGGAGATAGCGGCGCCGGCCGAGCAACGTCGTCGTGTAACCGGTGGCCCGAGCCTCGTCGACGATGCCGCGCATGAAGGCCTTCACGTCGGGGAATTGGGCGAAGTACATCTCCACCTGCTGCGCTGCTTCCTCGCGTGAGATCTCGAGACGCTGCGCCAGCCCAAACGCCTCCATGCCGTACAGAAGGCCGAAGTTCACCACCTTGGCGCGTCGCCGCTGCTCCGCACTCACCTCAGAGGGATCGATGCCGTTGACCCTCGCAGCGGTGGCGGTGTGGATGTCCTGGTCGCTCTGGAAGGCCTCCACCAGCCCGGGATCACCCGAGAGATGGGCGAGGATGCGCAACTCGATCTGCGAGTAGTCGGCCACCAGGAACTGGTGATCGGGAGCTGCGACGAACGCCTTGCGGATGATGCGGCCTTCCTCCGAGCGGACCGGGATGTTTTGCAGGTTCGGCTGCTCTTGCGACAAACGGCCGGTGGCCGCCGCCATCTGATTGAACCGGCCCCGTACCCGGCCGTCGGGCTCGATGAGTGGCAGGAGCGCATCGACGTACGTGGAGCGCAGCTTCTCCAGCTCTCGGTAATCGAGCAGGCTCTGCACCATGGGGTGGGACTCGCGCAGCTTCTCCAGCACGCTGGCGTCCGTACTGGGTACGCCTTTTGGCGTCTTCTTGAGCACCGGAAGCTCGAGCCTGTCGAACAGCACTTCGCGTAGCTGCAATGTGGAATTGATGTTGAACGGGCCACCGGCTGCTTCGTGGATATCGGTCTCCAGTGTTCCGAGCCGGTCACGCAACTCCGTGCTCAGGTTCTCCAGGAAGACCCGGTCGACGCCGATACCGGTTTCCTCCATGCGGGCCAGCAGGGGCACCAGTGGCAGCTCGATCGATTCGAACAGGTCCACGCCGCCCCGGGCCTGCAGTTGGGCGCGCAGCGGCTCGATCAGCCGCTGCACCGCAACCGCACGGCGGCCGGCCGCTTCCAGATCGGGACCGCCACCGTCGAGGTCGAATGCGCCTTGGCTCGAGGAATCAGCCTCGGCATCGACCGGGGAAACACTCAGGCCGAGCTCCTGGTAAGCCAGCTCCTCCAGTTCCGGGGTGCGCTGCGCCGGGTTGATGAGGTACGCAGCAAGGGCGGTGTCGAACCCCACGGTGTCGATGACGACATCGCCTTCGATGAGGTTGCGCAGCAGGGGTTTGGCGTCGTGGGCGGCGATGTGGAGGCCGCCGGAGACGGCCTCGGCGAGCAACCCGAGCCGGTCCGTGGGCACGAAGCGCACCGGGTCGCCGGCAACGACCACTCCCACCAGCTCGCCCGCATCCACGACGGACTCCACCGACAGGAGGCCGTCACGTGCCGCTGCGGTGATGTCGCCGACCGACGACGCCGTGACCACCTCCACCGCGACCTCTTCGGCCTCCACCGGCGCCTGGCCACCCAACTCGAGCAAGCGGTCCCACAGACCACGAAAGGCCAGGCCGTCGAACACTTCCTTGACACGGTCTCGATCCCACTCCGCAAGCACCAGCGACTCCGGCCCGATGTCATCGAGCGGCACATCCGGGATGAGCTCCATGATCTCCCGGTTGAGAAACACCTGGTCACGGTGCTCCTCGAGGTTCTGTCGCAGCCGTGGCGAGTGGTCCTCGATGTGCTCGTAGATCCCTTCGATCGAGCCGAACTGCTGGATCAGCTTCGCCGCCGTCTTCTCGCCGACGCCCGGCACACCGGGGAGATTGTCCGAGTTGTCGCCACGGAGGGCGGCATAGTCCCGATAGCGATCGGGCGGGATGCCGTACCGCTCCTCGACCCAGTCGGGCGACGCTTTCACGGTGTCGGAGATACCCCGCCGGGTGTACATCACCGACACCGCGTCATCGATGAGCTGGAAGGCGTCCCGGTCTCCGGTGACCACGAGCACCGACCAACCGTCGGCTCGGGCTCGTGCCGCCATGGTGGCGATCACATCGTCGGCCTCGTATCCGGGGGCTTCGATCTGGCGGATGTCGAACGCCTCGAGCACTTCGCGGATGAGCGGAAGCTGTCCGGCGAACAGGTCGGGTGGGGAGTCGCGCTGCGCCTTGTACTCCGGATAGAGATCGCGGCGGAACTGGGGCCCGCGCACGTCCCAGGCGACCGCGATGGCCTCGGGATGCTCCTCGCCGAGCAGCTTGATGAGCATCGACGTGAAGCCGAAGACGGCGTTGGTCACCTGGCCCGCCGGGGTGGCCAGGTCGGAAGGAAGCGCATAGAAGGCGCGGTAGGCCAGGCTGTGGCCGTCGAGCAGTGCGAGCGTCGCCATCAGTCGAGCTTGCCGAGCAGCCGGTCGCGTTGCCGCTCCAGGCGTATCCGCGTCCTGCGGAGTCCCGCGATGTGTCGCTCGAAGCGGGCGACGTCGAGACCGGTCTCCCTGGCGTCGGCTCTGTCGAGCGGGTGATCCGATGAGGCGGCATCTCGGGCGGCGTCGTCGTGGAGATGGCGATGGAACTCGAGCTCGCCACGCGCCAGGTCCTCATCGCGCCGTAACGCAGCTATCTGATCGTTGAGGGCGAAGAGCTTCCGTTCGATCCGGCGCATCCCGGCGATTGTATGCCTCACTGCGGGCACACCGGCCGCTCCGCGACTCCTCGAGTGAGGTTGGGAGGTCCCGTGGAGGTCCCATCCATCAGGGACCTTGGCCCTTGGTCGACGCGGGCCCGGGCAGTCATACTGACCTTGTGAACTCTTTCACAAGTTCCCGAACCACCATTAGGAGGGATGACACAGTGACCAAGCGACTGCGCACACTCGGACTCGTGCTGGCACTCGTCGGCATGGGCTTCGTCGTTGCAGGAGGCGTTGCATTCTTCAGAGTCCAGGATGGGTACGACTCTCTACAAGCGTTCAGCGAGGCGCAGAACGTCACGTTGAACTACAACGAGGACGGCCAGCTGATCGACCGAGGCACCACGGAAGGGGCTGACGCCATCATGACGCTCCTCACCGAGGAGTGGAACTACCCCGTGGTGATGTCGGACTTCGATCCTGCCGACCCATTGGTCAACACCGGATCCGAGTACATGTACCAGATGGCGACCATCGCCTACCACGTGCTGCATGGCACGCAGACGGTCGTGCTCGACGAGCCCGTCGAGTACAACGGTGAGACCTTCGCCGCCGGAACCTACGAGTTCAACGTCGACGGCAGGTACTGGACCGACTTCGACAGGATGCACCCGATCGAAGGCGAAGCTCGCGGTCAAGCATGGAGCGGAACCGCCCATGGCCTCATCGCCGAACTCGGCGTGGGCACCGTGACCACGAGCACGCTGCAGATGGGTCTGGCGCTCGCCGCACTGTTCGCCGGTGTCGGTCTCCTCGCCATGATCACCGGTCTCGGCCTTCTGTGGGTTGCCCGCAGCCGGGATGAGGAGGTCGCTGCACCCAGCGTTCCCGATTTCGTTCCCGCCGACTTCTCGGAGCCGGCACGCGGCTGACGTTCGGGGTTCATACAGCCAGCCGCACACACGTCGAGCCCCTTGCCCGGAAACGGGTAGGGGGTTCGGCGCGTCGGTGGAAGGTTGCGTGGACCGGCCCGAGCGGGGTGGATCCAAAGCGAGTGAATCCAGGTGGAGTACCGGGAGGGGGACTCGAACCCCCACGTCCTTGCGGACAACGGATTTTGAGTCCGTCGCGTCTACCAATTTCGCCATCCCGGCCGGATGGATGACGGCGCCATGGTACTCACCCCTGATCCAGCACAGGCTCGGCATACCGGGCTCGGGCAGCCCTCCCTCTCGAGAGAGCTCACCGGCGCACGGCTGTCGCCAGGCCGGTCACCGCGGCGCCCAGCTGTGCGGCGGCGGCCCCCGCATCCGCGGCGTCGAGCACCAGGCGTACCAGCGCCGAGCCGACGATCACACCGTCGGCGTGGTGGGCGGCGTCGCGCGCCATGTCAGGCCCGGAGATTCCGACCCCGGCGACGATGGGGAGATCGGTGATGCTGCGGATGCGGTCGCTGAGCTCGGCGAGCTGGTTCTCCCCCGACCCCGTCTCCCCGGTGACGCCGAGCCGGGCCACTGCGTAGACGAAGGCCGGATCGTGGTCGACCACACGTCGCAGCCGTTCATCCGTCGTCGTGGGAGCGGCGAAGAGGACCAGCCCGACACCGGCGGCGGCAGCGGCGGTAGCGAACGGATCGGACTCATCGACCGGAAGATCGGCGAGGATGAGACCGCTGGCACCGGCCGCGGCGGCTCGCTCCATGAAGCGCTCCACACCAAGCGTGAGCACGGGATTGACGTAGGTCATGACGAGTACCGGCAGCCCGGTGCTGGCGACGACATCGTGGACGAGGCCCAGACCCGTGTGCATGGTCGTGCCGGCGCGCAAGGCCCGCACCCCCGCCTCGTGAATGGTGGGACCGTCCATGAGCGGGTCCGAATAGGGGATGCCGATCTCGAATCCGTCGGCCCCGGCGGCCGCCATGGCCCGGAAGAGGTCGAGCGATTCGTCGCGCGAGGGAAGGCCCGCAGTCATGAACGGCAACAGCAGGGCTCGGTCTTCGTCCGCACCTGCGGCGAATGCGGTGCGCAGCTTGGTCTTGCCATCCACGGCAGCCGCGCTCCCCCTCGTCGTCATGCGTAGAGGGCGGCGATCTGCTGGACGTCCTTGTCGCCCCGCCCGGACAAGTTGAGCACGACTGTCGTCCCCTCGAGGGATTCGGCCTCACGCAGGATCCAGGCGAGAGCATGGGCCGACTCGAGTGCGGGAATGATGCCTTCGGTTCTGCTCATCCGGTGGAATGCGGCCACAGCCTCTTCATCGGTGACCGAGGCATACTCGGCGATCCCCTCGTCTTTGAACCACGAGTGCTCGGGACCCACCCCCGGATAGTCGAGCCCTGCGGACAGCGAGTGGGCCTCCAGAACCTGCCCGTCGCCATCCTGCAGCATGTAGGTGATCGATCCATGGAGGACCCCGGGGGAGCCAGCGCCCAGCGACGCCCCATGCTTGCCGGTGGCGAGGCCCAACCCAGCCGCCTCGACGCCGACGAGACGGGGGCCGTCGCCGCCACCCGCGTAGGGATGGAAGATCCCCATCGCATTCGATCCTCCACCGACACAGGCGACGATGACGTCGGGCTCGGGCCGCGTGGCGGCGGATCCGTCCAACTGATCTTGCAACTCCTCGCCGATGATCCGCTGGAACTGGCGCACGATATACGGGAACGGATGCGGGCCGACGACCGAACCGATGATGTAGTGCGTCGTCTCCACCGATGCCACCCAGTCACGCATGGCCTGCGACACTGCGTCCTTGAGCGTCGCCGCACCGGAGGTGACCGAAACGACCTCGGCGCCGAGCAAACGCATCCTGTAGACGTTGAGCGCCTGCCGCTCGATGTCCTTGGCACCCATGTACACCACACACTCGATGCCGAGCAGGGAGCATGCCGTGGCGGTCGCCACACCATGCTGGCCGGCGCCGGTCTCAGCGATGATGCGAGGTTTGCCCATGCGCTTGGCGAGCAGCCCCTGACCCACGGTGTTGTTGATCTTGTGCGCCCCGGTGTGGGCGAGGTCTTCTCGTTTCAGCCAGAGATCCAACCCGAGCTCATCGCTGAGACGTGCCGCACGATGCACCGGGGTGGGTCTGCCGACAAAGGTGCGCTGCAAGGCTTGGAGCTCGGCATGGAAGGACGGATCGCCCCAAGCGGCATCGAAGGCCGCTTCGAGCTCGTCGAGCGCAGGCATCAGCGTCTCGGGCGCAAAGCGGCCGCCATACGGGCCAAAACGACCGCGTTCGTCGGGTCGCACCATCGTCATCGCCGCTTCGCCTCCTCGATGAAGGCGGTCACCTTACCGGGGTCCTTCTTGCCGGGTTGCTGCTCCAAGCGGCTCGAGGCATCGACTCCCCAAGGATGCGCTGCGGCGACTGCAGCGGCGACGTTGTCTGGACCCAGTCCCCCGGCGAGCACGTACCTGCGACTGATGCGGCGCACGATCTCCCAGTCGAACGTGCTCCCGGTACCGCCGTGCAGCACCCCGTGTGGCGTATCGAGGAGCGGGATGGCTTCCGGCTGCTCGGGGAGCCGGAAGTTCGCGACGGCACGCACGGGGCGCAGCACGGTCAAACCCGCCGCAATTGCCCGAGCGGTGGCTTCCTCGGCGTGGTGTCCGTACGGTTGGATGCAGTTTGCACCGACAGTCTCCGCCTGGCGCAGCACCTCGTCGGCTGTGGCGTCAACGGTGAGCACCACGCTCATCACGGGGACGTCGCGCACGAGCTCCGCCGCCGCAACGGCGGACACGTGCCGGGGTGAACCGGGATACAACACGACTCCGATCGCATCCGCCCCGGCGCCGACTGCATGCTCGACATCGCGCCGATTGGTGAGCCCGCACACCTTGACCCACGTCGTGTGATCGGTGGCTGTGTCAGCCATCGACGCCCCGGAGGGATCGGATGAGGTGCGCAGCATCCGGTGCGCGCACCAGCGCCTCGCCGACGAGGATCGCGTCGTAACCAGCGTGCCGCATGCGAGCGGCTCCGGAGGGATCGGATACACCGGACTCGGCCACAGTCACCTCCGCCTGCGCCACCTCACCGGCGAGCGACTCGGCGATCCCCAGATCGGTGTCAAACGTGCTGAGGTTGCGGTTGTTCACCCCGATCAGTCGGGCGCCGAGGCGCAGCGCCCGCTGCAGCTCGCTGCGATCGTGCACCTCGACCAGTGCGGCGCAGCCGGCCTCGTTCGCCACCGTCAACAGCTCGCCGAGGGCGGCATCGTCGAGTGCGGCGACTATGAGCAAGACCGCATCGGCGCCGTGGGCTCGTGCTTCGAAGATCTGCCGCGGCTCCAGGGTGAAATCCTTGCGCAGCACGGGCACACCCACCGCCTCCCGCACCGTAACCAGATCCTCGATCGACCCGGCGAAGTGGTCCGGCTCGGTGAGCACAGAGACGGCAGCCGCCCCGCCGGCAACATACGACTGCGCCAGCCGGGCCGGATCGAGCGACGGATCGATGTCGCCCGCCGAAGGTGACCGGCGCTTGATCTCGGCGATCACACAGAGTCCAGGTGCGCCCAGCGCTTTCATGAAGTCCCGTGGCGCAGGACCGGCGGCGGCCATCGTCCGCAACTCCTCCAAGGCGGGCAAACGGGCAATCCGCTGCCTCGTTGCGGCGAGAATCGGAGCGAGCATCGAAGTCATGATCCGGCCTGCAACGTGCGCAGGTGGGCAACGAGGCTCGCCACCTGTTCGTCGCTGAGTCTGGGAAAGCCGGGCATGGTACCGGGCCCGACCCTGATGCTGTCGGCGAGCTGGTCGTCGCTCAACTGCACTGAATCCGAGCCCGCGGCAACGGCTGGCCCGACACCGCCGACACCGCCGGCGCCGGCGGGCCCGTGGCAACGCGCACAGGATTGCTCGTACAGATCTGCGCCGAACAGGTTTGCGGTGGACCCGGAGCAGCCCGTGACCGTCAGGGCCATCCCCAGCGCCACCACGACGCGTGCAATCGGGTGCGGGGTCCGCATGACGTGCGGCAGATTAGGACCCCTCAGGTGGATACGAGCTCCACACTCCGCAGAGGCAACCTGACGGCGACACGCGTGCCTCTCCCCGGTGTGCTGGCGACCTCGGCGACGCCGCCCATGGCCGTTGTCAGACCGTGAACGATGGCGAGCCCCAATCCGCTCCCGGCTGGCCGCAGCGTGCGGTGGTGACCGGCAACGAACCGGCGCTCGAACACGTGGGGGAGATCGTCGGGATCGATGCCCGGCCCGTTGTCGATCACCGCCACCTCGACACCTGCGGAGCTCCTTTGCAGCGTCACCGCGATGGACCCTCCCTGCGGGGTACAACGCATGGCGTTGTCGAGCAGATTGGCGACAATCTGTCCGACCCGGTCCGGGTCGGCGGCGACGACACCCACGTCGGCGAGTTCGGTGCGCAGTTCGATCTCGAGCTGGGCGGCTCGGCGCTCCGCGGCTGCTACGAGCCGAGCAACGTGGGGAGCGAGCGCAACCGGTTCGGTGCGGTGCTCGAAGTCACCGATCTCCAGCCGGGCCAGCAGCATCACATCTCCGATCAGACGGGTGAGCCGATCCGCCTGGGTGCGCACGATCGGGAGAACCCGCGACAGCTCGGCCGAGTCGATGGAGGGTTCTTCGAGAGCCTCCAGGTAGCCGTAGATCGTCGTGAGCGGGGTGCGCAGCTCGTGACCCACGTCCATGAGGAACTGCCGCTGTCGAGTCGCCGCACATTCCAGCTTCGCCGTCATCTCGTTGATCGACTCGGCGAGCGTCGCGATCTCATCATCACCGCCGATGCACGCCCGCGCCGTGAGATCGCCGCCGGCCACCCGGCCCGCCGTGACGGCAACCACATCGAGACGACGGCTGATGCGTCGTACCGCCACGGCAGCGACGACGGCGGCGATCACGGTGGCGACCGCCAGCCCCAGCGCGAGCGAGCGGGCCAAGAGACCCTGCTCCAGCAGCGGCTCGGTTCGGCCCATCGCCACGTACCAGATACGGTCGCCCGTATCCGACTCGGTGGTGACACGGCGGACCGTGGCGATCACCGGCTCGCCCTCGACCTCGAGACGCACAACTCCGTCGGTCACTGCGCCCGTTGTCAGCAGCGACACGAGCGCACCGTCGTCGAGGAGTGGCACGATGCCGACAGGGGTCACGGCCGCGATCTCGACGTAGTCGTGACCACCGAGCAGACGTAGCTGCTCGAGGAGCCGAGCCACTCCGAGCCGCCGCACCGGCTCGCCGGGCCGGGCGAGCTGGTTGTCGACGATCTGCGCTGTGACCGTTGCCTGTCTGGTCATCTCGGCGGCCGACCGTCGCACCAATTCGTTGCGCACCAACGCCACCGATGCCACCACCGCAGCCACGGCCAGGGCGGCCACGACGAGCGAACCCACCAGCATCTGGCGACGCATCGGTCACTCCCCCAGCCGATAGCCGACACCCCAAACGGTGGCGATCGGTACCCCATCGATCTTGCGCCGCAGTTGACGGATGTGAACGTCGACCGTCCTCGTCTCTCCGAAGTACTCGTACCCCCAAACGGCGCTGAGCAGTTGCGATCGGGACAGGACCAATCCCCGGTTGACGGCGAGGTGCCACAAGAGGTCGAACTCCCGTGCGGTCGGCCGCACCACGACGCCGCCCGGGGTGGCGACGGTGCGTCGACCCGCATCGATCACGAATCCGGCCACTTCGATCGCACCCAACCGCGGTGCGGCGTCGCCGCGACGCCGCAGCACGGCCCGCACCCGGGCGACGAGCTCGCGTGGCGAGAATGGTTTGGTGACATAGTCGTCTGCACCGAGCTCCAACCCCAGCAGCTTGTCGGCCTCGTCGTCACGTGCGGTCAACATCAGCACCGGAACATCCGAACGGCGCCGGATGCGGCGGCACACCTCGATGCCGTCCACTCCCGGCAGCCCCAGATCGAGCAACACAGCAGCAATGCCTCCGCGACCGAGCGCATCGAGCCCGCTCTCGCCGCTGGGTGCGTGGATGAACCGGAACCCATCCTTCTCGAAGGAGACCCGAAGGAGATCTGCGATCTCCTGTTCGTCCTCGATGAGCAACACCGTTCCGTCCTGCATGTCCGCCCTTCGTGGCGAAGCCGCGCGGTGCGGCCGCCGTATCGCAAGCGTGACGGAACGAGGTGAGAATCGGGTGAGAGATGTGGGGCGCTGCGGCCGCCGAGTGATCAGAGCATGGGAAGGCGGCGCACGACGGCGCCGCTGCGACCACCCTCCCAAACGACGTCAACGGTGTCTCCCACCGCGACCTCACGCCGCAACAAACCGAGCGCCACAGGCGCCTGCAGATCGAGCGACTCAGCGATCGACGTGATGAGACCGACCCGCTTGCCGTCCTTCTCCACGGCTGCCCGCAAGGGCGGTAGCACATTGGCGGTCAGCTCGAGACCCCGAAGGTGGCGGTTGACGTGGCCTCGTGAGTCGATCCTGGCGACCAGTTCCTGACCCAGATAGCAGCCCTTGTCGAAATCCACCGCACCTGTCACCAGATTGGCCTCCTCCGGGATCGTCTTCTCGTCCACATCGACGAGATTCACCGGCTCTCCCTGCTCGATTCGTGCCGCCGTAGCGGCGGCGCTACCGGCGCGAACCGCTCCTGCGGCCACGAGTTCATCGCTGGAGACACCCCCAACGGCGAACCGGGTCAGCGTTCCCCCATTGCGGAATGGAAGACGCACCACCAGGCGCCCGTCGATTCGCTGCCAGCCCGCCGGCACCGGAAGATCCAACGCCGCGAGCACGTCCGGCGAGCCCGGTCCCCACAGGTCGACGAGCGCTTCGGCCTCGGGCGAGATGGCGACGTCCACCCTGATCTTGAAGCGGCTGAGATCCTCGATGACGATCTGACCGCTGCCCGTATCGGTCACGACACCGACCTCGTCCACGCCGCGCAGCACCCAATGAGGCGCCCGCAGCTTGCCTTGGGGAGAGAGCAGCAACGACGGAGCGACCGCACCCTCCGGCAGCGAGTCGAGCGCCTGGCTGAGCAGCCCGTCGAGGAACCGAATGGAGTCGGGGCCACGAACCCAGACCATCTCGTGGGCCTCCACCACACCTGACTCCCGGCGGAGCGCCAGGTATTCGGCCGTCACGTCGCCGTAGGTCGCCTTCACGACACTCCACCATCGAGATTCCGGGCGGCTTCGATGGCGGCGAGCACGGCCCCGGCTTTGGCCACCGACTCGTTGTACTCGAACGTGGGATCGCTGTCTGCCACGACTCCGGCGCCGGCCTGGATCCAGGCCGTGGGTCCCCTGGCCACCATGGTGCGCAACCCGATGGCGGTGTCCATGTTGCCCGAGAAGTCGATGTAACCCACCGCTCCGGCGTACGGGCCGCGCGCCGTTGGTTCCAGCTCGTCGATGATCTCCATGGCCCGCACCTTGGGCGCTCCCGAGACGGTGCCGTGGGGGAACGTCGCCCGCAGCACATCGACCGGGCCCAGCCCGGTGCGAAGCGAGCCCGACACCTCCGACACGATGTGCATGACGTGCGAATACCGCTCGATCACCATGAGCTCGTCCACGGTCACGCTGCCGAACTCGCACACCCGACCGAGATCGTTGCGGGCGAGATCGACGAGCATCACGTGCTCGGCCCGCTCCTTGGGATCGGCGAGCAACTCGGCTTCCAGCTGGTCGTCTTCGGCTCCGGTTGCTCCGCGACGCCGGGTGCCGGCAATGGGCCGGCTGGCCACCTTGCCGTTGCGGACCCGAGACATCAGCTCGGGCGACGACCCGGCGATCGCCACGTCCCCGGACCTGAGGTAGTACATGTACGGCGACGGATTGATGAGCCGCAGGGCGCGGTACACGGCAAAGCTGTCACCAGAGAACTGGGTCTCGAAGCGGAGCGAAGGGACCACCTGGAAGACGTCCCCGGCATGGATGTATTTCACCGCTCGTTCGACGGCGGCTTCGTACTCCCCTTGCGTGAGGTTTGCTTCCGCCGGTGGAGCGCCGACGATCGTGGGGCGTGGTCCCACGCCGTGGTGCGGTGGCGAGCCGAGCTGCCTCATCATCGCAGCCAGATCGTCTACGGCGGCGTCGTACTGTGCTGCGGGGTCGTCGGCAACGAAGATGTTGCGGACGAGACGCACCGTGTGTCCCAGCCGGTCCACGACGGCGAGCCGGCCGAAGAACTGCCACATCATCTCCGGCAGCGACCGATCGTCCGCAGGTTGGTCGGGCAGGTGCTCGATGTAGCGGACGACGTCGTACGCGAGGTAACCGACCGCTCCCGCATGGAGCGGAGGGGGCGGATCCATCCCGACGGCAGCTGCATCCGGAGTGCTGTGCTCGGCTACCAGACGCTCCAGAACCGTCAGCGGGTCATCGTCCTCCGCCGGGACAGAGGCGATGCCGTCCGCTGACGTGACCCCGCCAAAGGCCGTGAGGGTGAAGGCCGGCGCCCACCCGACGAACGACCAGCGGGCCCAGCGCTCCCCACCCTCCACCGATTCGAGCAGGAAGCCGTCACCTCCACCGACGAGCGCCTCGTAGACGGAGACCGGTGTCAGCCGGTCGGCGAGCACCTCGACGTGCACCGGCACCACGGCGTGGCTCGCTGCGAGGTCGAGGAACTCCGGCCGGGAGGGACGTACTTGCATCGCCGCAGAGGGTAGAGGGTCGCCCTGTGGATGCGACCGGTCCTCGGGTCAGACCTCGGCGAGCCCGTCGAGCCCGAGATCGATGAGCAGTTCACTGAAGAAGCGATTGAGGTCGGTCACACGACCCGTGAGCAGCAGGACGCCGAATGCGGCGAGCATCAACCCGGAGAAAACGGTGATCGGGGTCAAATACTTCTTGACCCTGTCGAACACGTTGAATGCTCCGGCGAGAGCGACGCTCGAGACGAGAAACGGGATGCCGAGACCGAGCGAGTAGAACCCGAGCACCACCATGCCGCGGCCCGCGGTCTCCGAGTTGGCGCCCAGGGTCAGCGCTGCGGTGAGAAACGGCCCGACACACGGTGTCCACCCGAAGGCAAATGCCCCACCCATCACCGGAGGGGCCAACGACCCGAGCCTCTTCGGGCTCACCTCGATGCGGCGCTCCTGCATCACCGGGAGCATGAAGCTCGGGGTCCATACGGCAGTCACTGCGATGAACAGCCCCATGAGGATGATGACGACCCCCGAGATGGTGGTGAACGTCGGGCCCCGCAACGTGGTCCCCAACGACGTTGCAGCGCCTCCGAAGATGACGACAAACACCAGGCTGAACCCGAGCACGAACCACAGCGTGGAACGAGTCACTCGCCACAGCGAGACCTCACCGCTCGACAGCTCTTGCATCGAGTAACCCGACATCAAGGACAGATAGCCGGGAAGCAGCGGCAGCACGCAGGGCGACAGGAACGATGCAGCCCCGGCGCCAACCGCGGCGAGCAATGTCACATTGTCCATGAGGCCCCTCGGCTCGAATCGTGCGGTCCAACGCCGCCGAGCAGCACCGCTGTTCCAACCAATGACCAGCTTACGACGGTTGGCGGGCAAAGCCGCAACCCCACCACTGCAGCGGCGTGCGGTAGTGTCCCGCCCGGCAACCGGGACCGCCCGGTGTTGTGGAGTGAGGTAAGGGAAACGTGACGACATCCGCCGGCGCAGCCCTGGCACGCTTCACCCCGCGCGACCGTCGTGCTCTCTTCCTCATGAGCCTGGTCGGTCTCGTCGTCGGCTACGGAGCCGCCATGATCAGCTCGACGATCCCCTTCGTCCGCACCGCGCTGGATCTGAGCGAGGGCGGGATGTTCGGGGTGCTCGCCGTCACCAGGGCGCTGTCGCTGCTCGGCGTGGCATTCGCCTTTGCGGCCGATCGCGAAGGCAGACGCGAGCCGTTTCTCGCTGCGTTTGCCTTGATCCCGGTCGGCAATCTGCTCACCGGTCTCTTTCCCAACCCGATCATCTTCACCCTCACACAGTCGGTCACCCGGATCGGGGTGGTTGCGGTGGCGGCGCTGTCGATCGTCTATCTCGCCGAGCAGCTCACTCCGGGCCGCCGTGCCTTCGGTATCGGCGTCTACGGCGTCTCCGGAGCGATGGGAGGCGGGTTGGCGTTGCTGGTGCTCCCGTTCGCCGACACCGGCGACGAGCGGTGGCGGCTGCTGTTCGGGTTCACCGCCCTGGGAGTGCTCGTGCTGCCCATGCTCAACCGGTTTCTCTCCGAAAGCAGGGCGTTCGTCCGCACCAACACACGTGTCGGGTATCAAGCAGTGATGAGCTCGGAGAGCGCCGGGTACTTCTGGGTGCTCGCCGGTGCGGCCTTCCTCATCGCCGCGTTCTCGGGACCGGCGTTCGACTTCGTGCTGGAGCGCCTGATCACCGGGCTGGAGTGGGAGACCAGAGACGCCGCCATGATGCTCATCGTCTTCTCCGGTCTGGGCACGGTCGGCCTCCTCGTCGGCGGCAGGATCGCCGACGTCGTGGGTCGGCGGGCCACGATGGCGGTGGCGATCGTCATCGGTTTGATCGGCGGGGTCGGGTTCTACTTCGCCACGACGGGTGTGCTGATCGCCGCATCGGTCTTCCTCGGAACCCTGGGGGCGACGATGCTCACTCCCGCCTTCGCCGCAACACGCACCGAGCTGTTCCCCACCAGGCTGCGTGCCACCGCCAGCGGGCTCATCACGAACACGGCCATCATCGGGGCGTTGCTGGGCTTCGGTGTGGGCCGCTTCATCGTCGATCGCATCGGCTTGTCGCAGACGATCCTGCTCCTGTCGGTGGGTCTGCTCGTTGCGCTGTGGCTCGTGCTGCAGCTCCCCGAGACCAAAGGGAAAGATCTGGTGGGCTACACGGTCGGTCGTTGACCGCACCCGCTCACACGGAAACGACGCGTCTCCCCAGCCGGGTGCCGTGCCACCACGCCAGATACAACGCCCGCAGACACAACAGCAGTACCAATGCCCACCACACCTGGCCCAGCGCACCGTCACCGAGAGCGATCACCACGAGAAGGGCGGTCGTCACGATCGATGGCAGCACCGTGGCGAGCATGGCATGGGTGAAGGCGGTGGTTCCGATGACGATGCCGTCCCAGGCAAAGACCAGACCGCCGATCACTTGCAGTATGACCAGTTGCGGGTATACGGCGCCGAGCTCGCGCAACACGTCCGGCTCCCCGGTGAACCAACCGGGGAGAAGCGGTCGCAACACGACGAGCAGCACAGCGAGCCCCGCCCCGCCGACCAGACCGAGGATGACCAGCCGGTCCGCTTGCTGATGAAGCAGTCGCACGTCGCCGTTGCGCTCCGCTTCACCGAGGGTCCTCCCGAGCATCGCCATCGCTGCCACGGCAATGGCGTCGAGGGCCAGGGCGAGGAAGAAGAAGAGCTGAGTGCCGATCTGGTGCGCCGCCACGGCCGCATCGCCGATCCTCGCCGCCACGGACGTGGCCACAGTGAGCGCCGTCAGCAGACCGGCCGTGCGCAGCACGAGGACCCCGCCCGCCCTCGCCAGCTCGATGGTCGCCGCCGGCGAGGGCCGTCGCCAGGAGATGCCCATGGTGCCGGCCGAGCGGCGCAGCTCGAAGGCAAACCAAGCTGCACCGAGCCACTGCGCCGCCACGGTGGCGAAGGCAGCCCCGTCGAGACCCAGATCAAGCGCGAAGATGAGCACCGGATCGAGCACGAGGTTGACGGCGTTGAGCCCGACGGTGATCCCGAGCGGTGTCCTCGTGTCCTGGGCGCCCCGGAACACGCCGTGCCCGACCAGCACCACCAGCACCGCCGGTAAGGCCATCGCCCGGATGCGCAGATAGCTGCTCCCGGGTGCGATGAGATCCGGTCCGGCGCCGAGCAGCGCGAGCAAGTCGCCGGCAAACGCCACCATCGCTACCGCAAAGACCAGCCCCAGGACGACGGCCATGGTCATGGCGCTGGCGGCGTTGCGGCCAGCGCCTTCTCTGTCGCCGGTGCCAAGCGCCCTGCCCAGCAGCGGTGTGGTGCCATAGGCGAGGAAGTTGAACACTGCGAAGAACACGCCGAAGACGGCAACCGCCACACCGAGCGATGCCAGCTCGGTGGTTCCCAACCGGCCGACGAATGCCGTGTCGACCAACGAGACCAGCGGGTCGGCGGCGAGGGCTCCCAGTGCCGGTACGGCGAGCGCCACGATCTCGCGATCGAAGGCCGACCGTCGCAGCGCCGTGGCGATCCGGGCGCCACCCCTGCTCACGATGGTCTCACCTGCTGCACGACTCAGGGGGGTGGGGTCTTGTCCGGGTAAGGACACCGATCCGCCAGCGGGCACTCCCAGCACCGGGGTCGCTTGGCGGCGCACACATCGCGCCCGAACTGGATGAAACGCATGGAGATGCCGGACCACCGATCCGGGGGATACAGCGCTTGCAGAGCCCGTTCGATCTTCGCCGGATCGTGCTCGTCGACCAACCCCAACCGGTTGACCACGCGCCGGACGTGGGTATCGACGGCGATGGCGGGAAGATCCCAAGCCTCGGCGAGCACGACGCTCGCCGTCTTCCGCCCTACCCCGGGCAGTTGTGTCATTGCATCGAGGTCGGGGGGCACGTCACCCCCGAACTCCTCGACCACGGCGGCCGCCAATCCGATGATGGCTCTCGTCTTCTGCCGGTAGAAGCCCGTCGAATAGACAATGCGCTCCACGACCTCGGGATCGGCGGCGGCGAGGTCATGAGGTGTCGGATACCGGTCGAACAGCACCGGCGTCACCTGGTTGACCATCACATCCGTTGTCTGCGCCGACAGCACGGTGGCGACGAGGAGCTGCCAGGGGTCGGCATAGTCGAGAGCGGTCCCGAGATCCGGATAGCGCTTGTGCAGCCGGTCGAGCACGACACGGGCATTGCGTCTCTCCGCAACCGAGGGCGGCGGCGATGGTGCTGCGGGCATCGGCGAGATGGTACCGAGCGGGGCCCTCCGCTCGATCGAGCGCATCTTCCGCCACGGCGGGCGCACCACCGCACCGGTACGATGGCGAGGTGGATCTACACGAGGCCATCAGGGTCCGGGGCCGGATCGAAGGCGACTTGGTCAAGGTGGACGACTTCCTCAATCACCGGGTGGAGGCGGACGTGATGCGATCGATCGGTGCCGAGATGGCGACGCTGCTCGAACCACACGGCCCGAACCTACTGCTCACCGCCGAAGCGTCGGGGATACCGCCGGCGCTGGCTTGCTCGCTCGCCATGGATGTACCGATGGTGTACGCCAAGAAGTACCTCGGTACCGGAGACCGCTACTCGTACGCCCGCGAGGTGACATCGCCAACGAAGGGGGTGGAGTACCGGGTGGAGGTGGCACGACGAGTGCTGCCACCCGGCGCCAGGGTCGCCATCGTCGACGACATCCTCAGTCAAGGCCGCACGGCCGAAGCACTGGGCGAGATCACCGAAGAAGCCGGGTGCGACGTGGCGGCATTCGTGTTCGCGGTGGAGAAATCATTCATGGAGGGTCGCCGCCGGCTCGAGAGTCACGGGTGGATGGTGTACTCGCTCGTCGACGTGACCTCGATCGCAGATCGCACGATCGAGCTGGCGGCACCGTGAGCCGGGCCCCCGAACCGACCGCTCCCGTGGTCGATATCGCCGCCATCAGGGATGCCTTCGGTGGTTGTTTCGGGTGCGGCAGCGACAACCCGATCGGTCTCCAGCTCGGCGACTTCGGCACCGGAGACGCCACCGTGACGTGTACCTGGAACCCACGTCCCGATTACCGGAGCTTTCCCGAGGTGATCCACGGTGGCATCGTCGCCGCTGCGCTCGACGAGGTGATGGCATGGACGGCGATGTTGCTCATTGGTCACACGGTCGTGACGGGCACGATGGATCTGCGCTTTCGCAGACCGGCCGAGTGCAGCGGCACCTTCCGTCTCGTCGGCCGGCTCGATGACCACCGCGGCAAGCGGGTGATGCTGTCGGCAGTCATGGTCGACGATGCCGACCGCGAGATCGCCTCGGCGCGTGCGATGTTCATCACCAGGGACCCGCTGCCCGCATCCGATGCGGCGGCAGCGCCGCGAGCGGATCAGCCGATGAGCCAGAAACCGACCGCAACGTAGGCAAACCCGCCGATCACCGACCAGAGGGCGGTCGGGTTGGCTTCCGGGCGCGTCCAACCCCGCCTCCTCCGTGGTGGCCGTCGCACCGCCCCCTCCTCGCTCCGACCCAACCGGGCGGCCACCGCCCCCGGACGCCGCCGCGTGTAGCCCCCACCGCTGACACCGCCGAACAAGAGAAAACCGATACCGAGGAACAGCAACCCATACCCGGCCCCAGCGACACCGTCCACGGCCGCCCCGACCAGCGCTCCTCCGGCCGCCCCGATCACCCAGACGACGAGATAGTCGCGCAACCGGCTACGCAGCGGGAGGTCGTTGTACTCGGGAAGGCCATCGGGACGTGATGGCCCATCTGTCATCGCGCCATCCCGGCGGTGCTGCGTCCTTGCGCTCGTGCCTCGCGCCGCTCCAGCCAGCGCAAGAGTTTGACGATCACCTGGGTGACCGCAAGCACCGCAAACAGCGAACCCAGGATGTAGGCCACGAACTCGAACCCGGCGAAGTACGAGTTGCGACAGTTGGACAGGCCCTGGGTGCACAGACCCCAACCGGTGCCACCCTCGTGCAGATCGAGGAGCACGGCGAGCGGGATGAGCGCAATGCCGATGGCCACGGCGATGAGCGCACCAATGACGAGTCGCAGCGGTGTCATCGGACGAAGATTACCGCTCGGTTTCGCCAAGACCGGCCACCGTCCGCGTGCAAAGCGCCACGTCGCAGCCTGGTACCCCGCCCCGCAATCCGATGATCTCCCGCCCGGGGCCGACCGGTCGGCCGCGAGCCATGCGCACCGGCGACCCGAGTGATAGACTCGGAATCACATCCATGTGATTCGCCGTGATGCGGCGGAGCAAGGACCCAACCGCCCGACCGGGCGGGGTCCGGAATGGCAGCGGCGGCCCCAGGAAGAGACATGCAGCAGTACCTCGATCTTGTCGCAGACACGCTGGAGCACGGTGTGGACGGTCCCGATCGCACCGGCACGGGAACGAGAAGCGTATTCGGACGTCAGCTCCGCTTCGACCTGGGAGACGGATTCCCCCTCGTCACAACGAAGAAGGTGCACCTGCGCTCGATCATCCACGAGTTGCTGTGGTTCTTGGCCGGTGACTCGAACATCGGGTATCTCAACGACAACGGGGTCACGATCTGGGACGAGTGGGCAGACGAGCACGGCGACCTGGGTCCGGTGTACGGCGTGCAATGGCGGTCGTGGCCCGCACCCGACGGCTCCACCATCGACCAGATCACCGATGTCCTGGAGCGGATTCGCACCGACCCACGATCACGGCGGCTCATCGTCTCGGCGTGGAATCCGGCTGAGATTCCCAACATGGCGCTGCCGCCGTGCCACACGTTGTTCCAGTTCCATGTGGGCGGAGACCATCTCGACTTGCAGCTCTACCAACGCAGCGCCGACCTCTTCCTAGGGGTGCCGTTCAACATCGCGTCCTACTCCCTGCTGCTGATGATGGTGGCGCAGGTGACCGGGTACCGGCCGGGTACGTTCGTCCACACGTTCGGCGATGCCCACATCTATGCCAATCACTTCGATCAAGTCCGGGAGCAGCTGTCCCGCCGACCGCGCCGGCTTCCGACGATGCTGATCGACCCTGCGGTGGACGACCTGTTTGCGTTCCGCTACGAGCATTTCACGCTGGTGAACTACGACCCTCATCCAGGGATCAAGGCCCCGATCGCGGTCTGAGGCGGGCGGCCGCGTCTGCTCAGCTCAGCGGGATACGCAGGACGAGCTCGTCGTCCTCGACCGACCACTCCGCATTGCCGATGAGGGAGTAGTCGAGATAGTCCTTCTCCATCTGAGCGATGAAGGCGCGGCGAGCTTCGTTCTCCAGCGGTGGCACGCCACGGGCCTTGACCGCAGCGGCACGCTCGCGAAAACGCTCGAGGAAGTCATCCATGTCGAGTTCGGCCATGGGCGCCAGGCTACCGCAACTAGCCTTCCCCGCCGTGTTCGAACGCCGTCTTCTCATCGTCTCGGGCAAGGGCGGGGTCGGTAAGTCCGCTGTGGCCGCCTCCGTCGCCCTCGCTGCGGCCCAAGCCGGAAAGCGCGTGCTCGCCATGGGCATGGTGGACGGGCTCGGCCTTGGGCTGCATCTCGGTGTCGAGGAGCTCCATCACGACCCGATCCGCACCACCGCCGGGGTGATGGCTGCGACCATCGATCGTCCCCGGGCCCTCGACGAGTACCTGAAGTTGCAGCTCCGCGTCCCCAAGGCCGCCCCGACCAAACAGCTCACCAAAGCCCTGGCAGTCCTCGTGGAAACCGCACCGGCCATCCGCGAAGTGGTCTCCATGGGCAAACCGATCTACGAGGCCGGGCTCCCCGACTGGGACTTGGTGGTCATCGACGCTCCCCCGCTGGGTCAGCTGATCTCCTACCTGCGCGCCCCGGTGACCTTGGAGGGTCTGCTCCCTCGCGGGATCGTGCAACGCCAAGCGACCTTCATGCGACGCTTCCTCGCCTCACCGATGCGCAGCGGTCTGGTGCTGGTCACCATCCCGGAGGAGCTTCCCATCGTCGAGACGATCCAGTCGCTGGACCAGCTGGCCAACGAGCCGCTCATCGATCTCGCCCTGGTGGTCGCCAATCGCGTGCTGCCGGAGCTCGATGTCGACCCGAACGTGATCGGCAGCGTCGAAAACGATGACCTCCGGCTCGCCGCCATGCGTCATCAGACGCTCTTCGCCCACCAGCAGTACTGGCTCGATGCTCTCGATGGCGCCAAGGTGCTGCCCAATCTGTTCGGCCTGCTCACACCCGGCGAGGTGTCGGCACGGCTCAGCTCGGTGTGGAACGTGTCCGAATGAGCGGCACGGACGTCATCCTCGTGACCGGTGCCGGCGGGGTGGGCAAGACGACCATCGCCGCAGCGCTTGCCGTCGCCGCCGCTGCGGGAGGCGTGCGGACGCTGGTCGTCACCGTCGACCCGGCACGGCGTCTCGCCGACGCTCTCGGTGTCGGCGAGCTGGGCAACCAACCGCTTCAAGTGGCCGACGTCCCCGGCCTGTGGGGTGCAATGCTCGACGTGGCAGCCTCGTGGGAGGCGATCGTGCACCGCCACGCCGACCCCGACATCGGCGACCGGCTGCTCGACAACCCATACTTTCGTGCAATTGCCGATCGCTTCCCCGCCGCACAGGCATACGCGGCCGGAGAACAGATGGCGGAGTACGTAGAGAGCCATGCCTGGGATCTCGTGATCGTCGACACGCCTCCGGCGGCTGGTGGCATCGACTTCATCCTCGCCCCCGGCCAGATGCGGGAGCTGGTGGGTGGGCGGTTGCTGCGGTGGATCACCGGCGCCCGGCTCCCGGCCCGCCGGACGCTGTTCAACGTCGCCGCACGGCCCGCGCTCCGGCTGGCAGACAACGTGCTCGGGGGGCCGCTGCTCGCCGAGATCGCCGAGTTTCTCCTCGATCTCCGCAATCTCTACGACGGGATGCTGGTTCGCTCCCGTAGCGTGGAACGGCATCTCAAGGCGGCGCAGACCGTGATCGTCACCAACGCCTCCCCGACCCCGATGTCGGAAACCCGTCGCTTCTTCACCGAGCTCCCCAACGGAGCCGTCACCCCGAGCGTGATCGTGTTCAATCGCGAGCTTCCACATGCGTGGGAGGGGATCGCCCCGCCTCCGCGCCAACCCGACATCGGGGCGGCCGACTGGGACGCACTGACCCACAACCTCGAGCGGTGGAGCGCCGAAGCCGAGCACACCGCAGCCGCACGCGAGTCCCTCGCCGCCCGCTACGGCATCCCGCTCGCATCCGTGCCGTGGATGCTGGACCCGCCGACCGACATCCCTTCGCTGGTCGAGTTGGTGAGATCGGCGGAAGGACTGACCGACGTGTTGCTGCCGAACCTGCCCGCTACCTAGCCCCTACCTAGACGGCGTCCCCCGACTCACAGCACTGCCGCCGCACCGAGCAGCCCGCGCAACTCGGCGAACAACGATGACCGAGGCTCGACACGATGCTCGTCACCGAGGCGGATCACCTTCTCCCCCGCCTCAGAGGTCATGTGCAGGTACACAGGTGCCGAACCGGGATGGTTCTGCAAGGCCTCCTTGAGTCGGTCGACCATGTTGCGTGACAGCATCGAGGCCGGGATACGCAACCGCAGCTGCTCCTCCTCGCTCAGTTCGGGCTCGCGGACTTCGGCCGCGATGAACTTCACGTCGTCGCCACGGTGATCGACTCGCCCCTTCACCACCAAGATGGCATCCTCCCGAATGAACGGGCCGTATTCGGCAACGGCCCTGGGGAAGGCCACGACCTCGACCGAGCCCTGCAGATCTTCGAGCGGGAAGAAGAGCATCGGGTCGCCGGACTTGGTGTAACGCCGGGTGACCGAACCCACGATCCCTCCGATCGTCGCCTCGCTCTTGTCGGCCGTCTCCCACAACCCGGGCACCGAGGTCGAGCAGATGGCCTGCAGCGCCGTCTCGACGCCGAACAGCGGGTGATCCGACACGTAGAGACCCAGCATCTCCTTCTCGAATGCGAGCTGCTGGCGTTTGTCGAATGCGACCGCGGAGATCTCGAGTGGCACCTCCTCGATCTCGGATTCGGTGCCTCCGAAGAGGCTGTACTGACCCATGTCCTCGGCGCGACGCCGGGAGATGGTGGCATCGACCAGCGCCGGCGCATCGAGCACCAAACCCTTACGGGAGTGGCCCATGGAGTCGAAGGCACCGGCCTTGATCAAGGATTCGAGCAGACGCTTGTTGAGCACGCTCAAGTCGACGCGGTTGAGGAAGTCCCGGAATGTCTCGTAGGGTCCGTTCTTCTCCCGCTCTGCGACGATCTGATCGACCACGGCTTCGCCGACGTTGCGCACCGCCGACAGACCGAATGTGATCTCGCCATCTACGGCGGCGAAGTCCGTCTCCGAGCGGTTGACGTCGGGTACGAGAACCCGGATGCCCATCTGACGGCACTCGTGGAGATAGATGGCGGTACGGTCCTTGTCCCGTTTCGATGCCGTGAGCAACGCCGCCATGTACTCGGTCGGGTGATGGGCTTTGAGCCATGCGGTTTGGTACGCCACCAGCCCGTATGCCGCCGAATGGCTGCGATTGAAGCCGTATCCGGCGAAGTACTCGATGAAGCCGAACAACTCCATGCCGAGCTGCTCGGTGTAGCCGTTGGCGACGCATCCGGCGACGAACTTCTCTTCCTGCTCGCGCATCACCGCGGCGATCTTCTTCCCCATCGCCTTGCGCAAGGTGTCGGCTTCGATCATCGTGTAGCCGGCCATCTTTTGCGCCACCTGCATGACCTGCTCCTGATACACCATGATTCCGTAGGTGTCCTCGAGCAGGTCTGCCATGTCGGGATGGAGCACCTCTACCTTGCTCTTGCCGTTCTTCCGGTCGGCGTACTCCGTGTGCATCCCGGCACCGAGGGGCCCGGGGCGGTAGAGCGCGTTGAGTGCGACGAGGTGCTCGAAACGCTCCGGACGAAGATTGCGCATGAGCGCACGCATTGGACCGCCTTCGAACTGGAACACACCCATCGAATCGCCTTCTTGGAGCATGGCGAAGACCTTGGGGTCGTCCAGCGGGATGGCATCGATGTCGATGCGCTCACCGGTGTTGCGTTCGATCAGCTCGAGCGCTCGCTCGATGGTGGCCAGGTTGCGCAGCCCGAGGAAGTCCATCTTGAGCAGTCCCAGCGACTCGACCCCGTGCATCTCATACTGGGTGACGATCTCGGCGTCTTCTCCCTTGCGCTGGATGGGCACGATCTCGGTGAGCGGCTGCGGCGAGATGACGACGGCAGCGGCATGGATCGAGTCCTGCCGGCGCAGCCCTTCGAGCCCCCGTGCGGTTTCGATGACCTCGCGAGCCTCGGGATCGGTCTCGAAAGCCTCGCGGAGACCGACGGCTGCGGTGTACCAGTCCCTCACGTTCGGATCTGCTTCGGGGAGAGGCTCGGTGAGACATTGGGTGAGCGTGGCCTCCTTGCCGAGGATCGCCGGTGGCATCAGCTTGGAGACCCGGTCACCCAGCCCGTAGGGATAGCCGAGCACTCGTGCGGCATCCCGCAGCGCCTGACGGCCCTTGATCGTCGAGAACGTGATGATCTGTGCAACGTGATCCGAGCCGTAGCGCTCGGCGCAATAGCGGATCATCTCTGCGCGGTAGCGCTCGTCGAAGTCCATGTCGATGTCGGGCATCTCGCGACGGCCCGGGTTGAGAAACCGCTCGAAGATCAGGCCGTACTCGATGGGGTCGAGCTTCGTGATCCCGAGGCAGTACGCCACGATGCTGCCGGCGGCACTCCCCCGACCCGGACCGGTCCTGATCTTCTGTTCGGTGGCGTAGCGGATGAGATCCCACACGATGAGGAAATACGCCGAAAATCCCATGTCGTCGATGACCCGCAGCTCGTAGTCGATCCGCTCCAGCACCTCAGACTCGAGCTGGTCGCCATACCGGTGGCGGGCACCATCGAAGACGAGCCGGCGCAGGTAGCTGCTCTCGGTCTCACCGGCGGGGACGGGGAACTGGGGCAGCAGTATCCCGCCGAGCTCCAGGGTGAACTCGCACCGTTCGGCGATCAGCAACGTGTTGTCGCAGGCCCCCGGGTACCGCTCTTCGGGGAAGAGAGCCCGCATCTCGGCGGCCGACTTGACGTAGAACTCCTCGGAGTCGAACCGGAACCTGCCCTCGTCGGAGCGGTTCGCACCCGTCTGGATGCACAACAGCACGTCGTGTGCGTCGGCTTCTGCGGCGTAGGTGTAGTGGCTGTCGTTGGCGGCCAGCAAGGGGGCGCCGATCCGATCGGCGATGGCGAGCAGATCGTCCATGATCCGCTGCTGCGCCTCGATGCCGTGATCCTGCACCTCGACGAAGAAATTCTCTTTGCCGAAGATGTCCTGGTACATGGCTGCTGCCGCGACGGCGGCATCGAAGTCGCGCACCTGGCCGGTGTTGCCCTCCTCCGAAGAAGCATCCGGAGCCAGCAACTGGGGGACATGCCCACCCAGACAACCGGTGGTAGCGATCAGACCCTGGCTGTGGGCAGCCAGCAACTCACGGTCGACGCGGGGCTTGTAGTAGTAGCCCTCGAGATAGGCCTGGCTGGAGAGCTTCATCAGATTGCGATAGCCGGTCTCGGTGATCGCCAGCAAGGTCATGTGGTACCGGATGTCATTGCGGCGTGGGGGGTGGTCGAAGCGCGAACCCGGGGTGAGGTACGCCTCCATGCCGATGATGGGCTGCACACCCGCATTGGTGGCTGCATTGGTGAAGTCGACGACGCCGTAGAGGACCCCGTGATCGGTGATGGCGACCGCCGGCTGACCATCGGCGGCCACGGCTTCGACCAGATCTGCCACCCGAGCGGCACCGTCGAGCATCGAGAACTCGGTGTGCACGTGGAGATGGGAAAAGCTGCGCACGTCTTCCTGCATGGCCCTCTGGTGAACTACACGCATGTAAGCATGCCGGCGAGCGCCTGTCGACAGCGCGAATTCTCGCTTGCTCCGCTCCCCTCGACACCGTCTACCCTGCAGCCCGGGACAGGCCGAGTTGGTGGCTCTACCACTCCGTATCTCGAGGATCTCACGATGAAGGTCAGCCGGTTGGGCGTGCTCACCTCCGGTGGTGACGCACCCGGGATGAACACGGCGATCCGCGCCGTCGTGCGCACTGCTGTGGCCGGCGAGATCGAAGTCCTCGGCGTCGAGGAGGGATTCGACGGCCTGATTCGCGGAGCCACGCGCGAACTCACCGCACGCGACGTCGGCGACATCTTGCAGCGGGGTGGCACGTTTCTGCAGACGGCCCGATCCCCGGAGATGATGACGGAGCACGGGAGGGAGCTGGCGGTCCGACAGATGCGCAAACACGACATGGATGCGCTGATCGTGATCGGTGGCGACGGCTCCATGGCCGGGGCCCGAGCGCTGCACGATGCCGGTGTCCGCACCATCGGCATCCCGGCCTCCATCGACAATGACATCGGCCGCACCGAAACTTCGATCGGTGTGGACTCGGCGCTCAACACGATCTGTGACGCGGTCGACCGGCTACGCGACACCGCATCGTCGCATCAGCGGGTGTTCCTCATCGAGACGATGGGACGCAACTCGGGCTATCTCGCGCTGATGGCCGGGATCGCATGCGGAGCGGAGCTCGCCGTGATCCCGGAGGTCGACCTCGCTCTCGACGAGATCGCCACGGCCGTGCGCAACGCATACCGGCGTGGCAAGACGCATGCGTTCATCATGGTCGCCGAGGGGGCAAAACTCGGTATCGGTGAGGTCGCTGCCCATCTCGACGCATCAGCGGCCGGATTCGAACCTCGCATCACGCTCTTGGGGCACGTCCAACGCGGTGGTCCGCCGAGCGCATTCGACCGCCTGATCGCAACCCGGTTCGGAGTAGCTGCTGTCGACGCGGTGACATCCGGCGAGTCGGGAATGATGACGGCCCTCCGTAGCGGCGTGGTCGAGCTGACGGATCTCGCCGACATCGCGGGCGACCGCGACCATCTCGACGCGTACGAACTCATCAGGACGCTGGCGCGCTAGCCCTTGCTCGCCGAGCCCGACGCAGTCGACTTCTTGGAGGTGGCCTCCTGCGACGAGGTCTCGGGTTTTGCGGCTCCAGTCGGCTTCTTGGTGGTTGCGCCCTTCCCTGTTGCCCCGGCCTTCTTGGTTGCGGCCGGCTTCTCGGCAGCGGCCGGCTTCTCGGCAGCGGCCGGCTTCTCGGCAGCGGCCGGCTTCTTGGCGGCTGTCGATCGCTTCGAGGTCGCCGGCGTGACCTGCGGGGGCGACCGATCCTTGGCCGCAGTCGGCGCAGCTGTGGAATCGATGGAATCGGCCTCGGTGGCGCCATCGTCGCCGGGGATGTCCCTGACCCCGCTGGTACGCACGGTTCCCAGGGGAGGACGCCGCTTGGGAGCCGGGCCACTCCCGCCGGCGGCGGCAAACCTCGCCGCCACCTCCTGCAATTCCACGAAACTGTCGTGGAGTGCCGTGACCAGCCTGTCGACGTCGGGCACGAGGTCCCAGTCGGCGTTCACCCCCCAATACAGCGATCCGGCGTAGCTGAACAGTGCGATCCCGGCGCCATGGCCCTCCCAGAGAGGAACCAGCGGGTACGTAGCCACCAGGCGGGAATCGAGCAGATAGAGGGGGAACTGCGGCCCGGGGACATTGGTCACGGTCATGTTGAAGGGACGGGTGGTGGCCGCCAGGCGCGCCGCCATCGCCACCAGCGTCGTCGGAGCACCCGCACTCAATCGCACCAGCGTGGATGCGCCGAGTGCCTGATCGGTGCGTTTCAGCTTCTCCGTCTCGGCGTGGACGGCGAAGAACCTCATCACCGGATCGGGATCTGAGACCGGGAGCGACACGAGCCACATCGCAACCTGATTGCCCATCGTGCCCCTGTCGTTGGCCGAGCGGACCGACACCGGCGCCATCACCCGGAAGTCGAGCTGATCGACGTCGCCCTCGGTCTCCTCGAGATAGCGGCGGACCCCACCCGCAACGGTGGCGAGCACGACGTCGTTGACACTGCCGCCCATCGCGTTCTTCACCGCCTTCACATCGCTGAGCGCCATCTGCAAGGTGGCGAACCGGCGGTTGGGTCCCACCCTGCCATTGAGGCTCGTATCGGTCGCCTTGGTCAACCACCCTGAGCTGAGCGAATGCCCCACGGCGAGCACCCGGCGAACGCCCTCGAGCAGGATCGTCTGTGCTTCATTGGGGATCTCGGTTGCGTTCTTCACGAGCGACATTGCCCATCCCGCTCTGCGAAAGCCCTCCCGCACCACGAGCTCTGCCCCGCTCGGCGCCGGCCTCGGCGCGAAGGGCTCGGGTTCCGCCACGTCGGTCATCGGTGCGAGGTTGAGCAGTGCCGCCATCAGGTCGACCCCGGAGATTCCGTCGATCATGGCGTGGTGCGTCTTCGAGATCAGCGCAAAGTGCCCGTCGTGGACGCCCTCCACGACGTACAGCTCCCACAGCGGCTTGGAGCGATCGAGTTGTTGGGAGACGAGACGTCCCATGAGCGCCGTGAGCTGATCGTGGCCCCCGGGTTTGGGCAGGCTGGTGTGCCGCACGTGGTACTCGATGTTGAAGTGCTCGTCGTCCACCCAGACGGAATGCCGTTCGATGGGCACGAAGGCAAGTCGCTGGCGGTATCGCGGCATGAGATGCAGCTTCGATTCGACAAACCGGCGGATCAGATCGGCGTCGATCGATCCGCCCCTGTCGAGCACAGGGCCGGCTTGGAACTCAGCGATGGCGGCGACGTGCATGTGCGCCGTGCGAGATTCGAGCGCCAGGAAGGAGTTGTCGAGATATGACAGCCGGTCGTAGTGAGTCGCGGTCATGGCCCTAGAGGTTAAGCCATCCGGGGCCGCCGCGAATCTCGGCAGGCACCAGCTCGTTGCGCGCTCGATGGGGCCGGCGGCTCAGTCCTCGGTGGGTGCGGGCAGCGCCCCGGTGGGGAGTGAGCCGGACGCAGGCGGACCGAGATCGGCGAGCGTAGCCACCAGGTCCGGCGTCAAGCCGCTCTCCGCCGTGGTGGCCACCCCCGTGTGGGGATGGGTGAAGACCAACCGATATGCATGCAGCCATTGCCGCCCGGGATCGCCCCGGCACCGGCCCCGGCTCCCGTAGACGCGGTCCCCCACCACCGGATGATCGATGGACGCCAAATGCACCCGGATCTGGTGGGTGCGGCCCGTCTCCAGATGCACCTCGAGCAGCGCAACGTCACCCCAGGATGCGAGCCGCCGGTAGTGGGTGCGCGCCGGCTTGCCGTCGTGACGCAACGCCCGGCGGGTGGGCACGTTGGGGTCACGTCCCAGCGGTGCGTCGATCGTGCCCGTGGCTGCCGCGGGGTCGCCGGCAACCAGGGCCAGATAACTCCGGGCGATCTCCCGCCGCCGCAGCTGGCTCTGCAGCGCCGCATGAGCCGCCGGAGTGCGGGCCACGAGCAATACGCCCGAGGTGTCCTTGTCGAGCCGGTGCACCAGTCCCCACCGCTGTTCCTCCATGTCGGCGAGATCCGGAAACCGGCGAATCAACCCGGCGGCCAGGGTGGCTCCGGTCGTCCCGGCGCCCGGATGGACGACGACGCCGGCAGGCTTGGCGACCACCAAGAGGTCCGTGTCCTCGTGGACCACTGCAAAGTCGACGGCTGCGGGCTCGATAGCAGGTGAGTCCGCAACTGCGGCAACCACCACTTCGGTTCCTGCCGGCAGCGGCTGAGCAGCTCGCACGGGATTGCCGTCGACGGTGACGGCTCCCGCCGCGACGAGCCGACCCACTGCCGCCCGCGACAAGCTCATCGTCTTGGCGACGATCCGGTCGCTACGCATCATGTCGAGATCGTCGGGAACCCGAAATCGCTCGGGCTGTGTCATGCGGCCTCCACAACCGGCGACTCGTCGTTCAAGTTGCCGGTCATGGCGAGCAGCACGAGCAAGACGGCTCCCATGGTGATGGCCATGTCGGCCACGTTGAACGTGGGGATCACCCACAGATCGATGAAGTCGACGACCGCCCCATCGGCGAGGCCGCCTCGAGACCGAGTCACCCGATCGACGAGATTGCCCACGGCGCCACCGAGGATGAGGGACAAAGCGACGCGCTCCGGCCAGCGCTCGGTGCGGCGCAGCAGCACGACCAGCCACACCGAGATGGCGACTGCGATCACGGCCACGATCTGACCGCCTCCTTGGAAGAGAGAGAACGCCGCACCGTCGTTGCGGGTCAGCCGGAACCGCAACAGCCCGTCGATCACGACGACGGGCGCATCGAGATTTCTCTCCGCAATGAGCTTGGTCAGCTGATCGACGAGCACCACCCCCGCTGCGATGAGCAGGGCCGGCCACGTACGCATCACACTCGGTGGGCCCATTCGACGGTGGTCGTTGCGTATGGCAGCGCATCGAGACGTGCGACGGGGATCGGATCGCCGCTGATCTCACAGATCCCGTAGGACCCCTGTTCCATCCGCTCCATCGCATGCCGCACCTTTGCCAGCAGCTCCTCGGCGTTGCGCTGTTTGGAGACCTCCATCTCCAGATCGAGCGCCAGCGAGCCTCCCTCGGCATTCTCCGGGTCGGGAGCGTGATCGGCACTGCTTTCGGCCAGCCGCATTTGCTCGCGCTCGGTCTCGAGATCGTCGATCATCGCAACGAGGCGTTGTTCTTCCTCGATGAGCTTGTTCTTCAGCCTGGTAAGAGTCTTTGGCGACAGCTTCCTGGCCATGTGCGGCACCCCTTTCGAGGGCGGGACGATAGCAGCCGCCCGGTGCTACCCGGGGACCGCCCCAACGGCGGGGTCCCCCGCCATCGTGTGTACGATGTCGGCCGCTACGACGGGGACGCGCCCGCAACCGGCACCCGGGACCAGCGAGTCGGAGACGGTGGAAGCCCGACGCTCGGCGGCTGCGGGACATCACCCCTGAGCTCGGGAAGAACGCGACCGGCCCACTGCGGACGTGCGTCAGTAGAACCCTTCCACCGGTGGTGCAACCGCCGGTCAACGAAGCGGTCGCAGCCAAGCTGCGGCAAGCCGGGTGGTACCGCGGGCCTCCCGTCCCGGCGTGGCAAGGACTACGCCGACAGCTACGGGACGACATGACCGACACCAGCTCACCCGATCGAACCCCGCTCTTCCGTCGCGTCGACTCCCAGGTCGACCTCGCCGGCGTCGACCGGCGCATCATCGATCTGTGGGAGACGACCGAAGCCTTCGCCGCATCCGTGGAGATGCGTCCCCCCGAAGCGGAGTACACCTTCTACGACGGTCCCCCCTTTGCCACGGGCTCGCCTCACTACGGTCACCTGCTCCAAGCCGCGGTGAAGGACATCGTCCCCCGCTACTGGACGATGCGGGGGCGGCGAGTGGAGCGGCGGTTTGGCTGGGACACCCACGGGCTGCCGGTCGAGATGGAGGTGGAGAAAGCTCTCGGCATCTCCGGCCCCCGCCAGATCGCCGAGTTCGGGATCGACAAATACAACGAGGCCTGTCGCACCAGGGTCAACCAGACCACGACCGAGTGGCGTGACATCACGACTCGTATCGGACGCTGGATCGACTTCGACAACGACTACAAGACCATGGACGTCGACTTCATGGAGAGCGTGTGGTGGGTCTTCAAGGAGTTGTGGGACAAGGACCTCGTCTACGAGGATTTCAAAGTGCTCCCCTACTCGTGGGGGGCGGTCACCCCACTGTCCAACTTCGAGGTCAACCTGGGTGGCTACCGTGACGTGGAAGATCCATCGATCACGGTGGAGCTCCCCGTCGTCGATGGCAAGGGTGTCGCCGAGGCAGGTGACGCCTTGCTCATCTGGACGACGACACCCTGGACGCTGCCGTCCAACTTGGCGGTGGCCGTCAACCCGGCTCTACGGTACGTCCGCATCGACGTCGATGGCGGCCGGTACTGGGTCGCCGAGGGTCTGGTGAGCTCGCTGTGGGATGATGCGCCCGAGCCCTCGATGCGGGTCCTGGGCGAGGATCTGTTGGGCGTGACCTACCAGCCGCCGTTCGACTACTTCGGTGAAGAGCGGGATCGTGGTGCATTCCAGGTCCTCGCCTCGGACGACGTCACCACCGAAGAGGGAACCGGGCTCGTCCACATGGCGCCGGCCTACGGCGAGGCCGACTTCCTGGCGCTCCAGGCAGCCGGGCTCGATGTGCTGGTCGACCCGGTGGACTACGAAGGCAACTTCACCGATGCGGTCTCCGACGTGGCCGGCATGAACATCAAAGACGCCGACGAGCGTCTCGTCGAGCTGCTCGAGGAGCGGGGCGTGCTGTACCGCTCCACACGCACCGTGCACAGCTACCCGTTCTGTTGGCGTACCGACACACCGCTCATCTACAAAGCGATCCCAACCTGGTTCGTCAGGGTGGAGAAGTTCCGCGACCGGATGGCGGATCTGAACGAGAAGATCCGCTGGGTGCCCGAGAGCATCGGCGCACGGCGGTTCGGCAACTGGCTACGAGAGGCCAGGGACTGGGCAATCAGCCGCAACAGATACTGGGGCTCGTGCATCCCGGTGTGGAAATGCGACGGTTGCGACGAGACGGTCTGCGTGGGATCGCGTGGCGAGCTCCGAGAGCTGTCCGGCGTGTGGCTGGACGACCTGCACAAGCACATCGTCGACGAGGTCACCTTCCCATGCCGGCGCTGTGAGGGCGAGATGCGGCGTGTCCCCGAGGTCCTCGACTGTTGGTTCGAGTCGGGAGCGATGCCGTACGCCCAGATCCACTACCCCTTCGAGAACCAGGAGCGCTTCGCCCGGCGGTATCCAGCCGATTTCATCGCCGAGGGGCTCGACCAAACCCGCGGGTGGTTCTACACGCTCGTGGTGCTCGGCACGGCCCTCTTCGACGAGATCCCTTTCCAGAACTGCATCGTCACCGGGATGATCCTCGCCGAGGACGGGCGCAAGATGTCGAAGAGCCTGCGCAACTACCCGGACCCGATCGCAGTGCTCGACGAGTTCGGCGCCGACGCATTGCGTGCCTACCTGATCGATTCGCCCGTGGTGCGCGGCGAACCGCTGCGGTTTTCCGAGGACGGCGTCCGCAGCTACGTCCGCAGCGTGCTGCTTCCGTTCTGGAACGCACTGTCGTTCTTCACCACCTACGCCGAGGCGGATGCGATCACGGCCGCCGATCTCGATGCGGCGCCGGCCCTCTTCGATCGTCCCGAGATCGACCGCTGGATCGTCTCGGTGCTCCAGTCGTTGGTGACACAGGTCAACCACGAGATGGAGGAGTACCGGCTGTATGCCGTCATCGCCCCGGTGCTCGGCTTCGTCGACGACCTGACGAACTGGTACATCCGCCGCTCGCGTCGTCGCTTCTGGAGCCAGCGTGGGGGCGGGGACGAAGCCGACAAGCTGGCGGCCTTCGCCACCCTCTACGAGGTCCTGGTGACCTTCGCCAAGGTGGCGGCGCCGGTACTGCCGTTCATCACCGAGGAGATCTATCAGCGGCTCGTGCGCACCGTGGACCCGGCTTCACCGCCGAGCGTGCATCACACCGACTACCCCCAAGCCGACCGTTCTCGCATCGACACCACGCTCGAGAACGAGATGCGCATCATCCGATCGGTGGTGAATCTGGGCCGATCGCTACGCAAACAGAACGACCTGAAGGTGCGTCAGCCGCTCAGCACCGCAACCGTCGTGACTCGCGATCCTGCGGTCACCGCAGCCGTGCTCAGCCACACTCAACTCATCTCCGAAGAGCTGAATGTCAAGCACGTGCTCGTCGACGACGACGAGTCACACGTGGTGTCTTTGTCTGCGAAAGCCAACTTCAAGACGCTGGGTCCTCGCCTGGGTGCGGCAACCAAACAGGTCGCGGCACTCATCGAGCAGCTCGACCATGGCAGCGTCGACGCATTGGCAGCCGGAGGCAGCATCGACCTCGACGGTCATCGCATCGGGCCCGACGACGTCGTGGTACAACGAACGCCGCTACCCGGACGGGTCGTCGACTCGGACGGCGAGCTGTCCGTGGCCCTCGACACCGACATCGACGAGGCCCTGCGTCACGAGGGGCTGGCGCGTGAAGTCATCAGCAAGATCCAGACGATGCGGCGCAGCGCCGGTCTGGACGTGGCGGACCGGATCGCGTTGATGTGGCGCGCCGACGAGGAGCTGGCGGCGGCGATCCGTCGCAACCTCGCACTGATCTCCGGCGAGGTGCTGGCAACGGCCATAGACGAATCGGATCAGCTCCAGGGCGAAGGCACCGACGTCGAGGGGATGCGGCTGCAGGTTGTGATCGCACCCGTCGGGTAGGCAGCGCAGCAATCCTGCTCAGCAGATGATGCCCTGGATCACCAAGATGGCGATGAACAGCACGATGGGCGAGAGATCCAGTGCAGCGGCTCCGAGTCGTATCGGGGGCATCATCCGGCGTATCGGCGACAGGACGGGCTCGATGCCGCGAGACAGCGTCGAGTACACCGTCCGCACGGGATGGTCGAAGCTGAGACGCCCGTAGCCGACAACCCAGCTCAGCACGATCCATATGATCAACGCCCAGTACGAGAGTGTCAGCAGCAAACAGATGAGGTCCACGAGGTCGGGTCAGCTCTCTGCGCTGTACAGACCGAGCTCGGCGAGCCGCCTTTGCTCTTCGAGACCGAGGGTGGCACCTTTGCTCGTGACGAGGATGACACCCTGGGCGATCTTGGCCATACGCCCGTCCAGTGCATAGGTGAGACCTGTGGAGAAGTCGACGAGGCGACGCACCATGGCCGGCTCGGTACCCCGAAGATCCAGTACCACCGGTCGACCCTCCCGAACGTGGTCGGCGAGCATCTGGGCGTCGCTGAAGGTGCGCGCTTCGATGATCTCGCTCTGTGCATGGCTCTGCGGCTGCACCGAAGGCGCCGTCGGCTGCGGTGCTTGGGGCGTCATCGACCTGACGAGCACACCGGCCTCGGCATGTTCCGGATTGTCCGAAAGTGGACGCCGCTGCCGGGCCGGGGGCTCGACCCGGCGACCGGCGATCGCCTCTGCCGGTCGGCGCAGCGATTCGGTGGCAGAGCGGGTCGCTCGCGGTGCCTCCACGGTCCGAACTCGCGCCTGAGGAGGAGGTGGGGCCGGTTCGGTCGTACCATCGTTCTCGTCCTCGTCGACGAGACCGAGGTAGAACATTGTCTTTTGCCACAGCGATGCCATGTCAGTCTTTCGTCTCCTCGTCTCGGTTGGGCGTGAGGAGGATGGGCGGCTTTCCCCCGCGCCGCTCCCCAAAGATAGCCCGTCCGACGCGTATCAACGTGGCTCCTTCCTCGATGGCGACCTCGTAGTCGTCGGTCATCCCCATCGACAGCCCGGTGACGCTGGGAAAACGGGTCACGATCTGGTCCCGGAGCCTGCGCAGCGAGACGAACCACGGCCGCGTCTCTTCCGGATCGTCGGCCAGCGGCGGGATGATCATGAGACCACGAACCACGAGGCCGTGGTCCTCCACCAACTCGATCAGCCCGGGAACGGCTGCCGGGTTTGCGCCACCCTTCTGCGGCTCGGCGGCCAGATTCACCTGCACGTAGACGTCGGGGTTTCCCGTCCCCGCTATGGCCACAGCCGACAGCCGCCGGACCAGCTTCGCCCGATCCACGGACTGGACCACTGTGGCCACTGCGGCCACCTCGCTGGTCTTACGACTCTGCAGCTGACCGACGAAATGCCACTCGATGTCGCCGGGCAGCACCGCCGCCTTGGCGACCAGCTCATCGCTCCGGTTCTCGCCGAACGTCCTGTGACCGGAGCGATACGCCTCCGTCACCGACTCGACCCCATGACCCTTGGACACGGCCACCAGCTCGACGTCGGCAGCATGACGGCCAGATCTATCGGCTGCGGCCGCCATGCGCTCGGTGACCTCGGCTAGACGTCGGGCAACCATGCAACGGCGACCTGGCGGCCTCGGGTTCGGTCACGCCGGTGGGAGAACAGTTCCTCGTCCTCCATCGTGCAGCGCGCGGCCACCCACACGGGAACGGGCCCGAGCTGTGCAGTCGCGGCCCCAACGAGGTCGACGCTCGCAGTCCCCCACGTCGTCTCGGCGGTGTGTGCGGGGAGAGCGGCGGTGACCTCGGGACCCACCTCATAGCAACAGGCGCCGACGGCCGGGCCGATCGCCGCACGCACCGGCCGTAGCTCCATCGCTTGCAGCCTCTCGATGGTGGCGCTGACGACGCCGGCGGCGAGTCCCCGCCAGCCGGCGTGAACCACCGCGGCAAAACCGCTCGCTTCGAGGATGACGGGAACGCAGTCTGCCGTCGCCACGGTCACCGCCAGATTCGGCACAGTGGTGACGATGGCATCGGCATCTCCCACCGGGCCCGGCAACATCGCATGCCGCATCTCACTCCCGTGCACCTGGTTCGCGTAGGCGAAGTGCTCCGGGGCGCCGGCTGCGGTGAAGTGCGCCACCGCTGCGGCGGAGCGACGCACGTCGCCGTGGACGGCGGTACCGAACAGTGCCCCGCCGAAGCCCGGCGGCCGGATCAACCCACCGGCCGTGGTCTCAACCGCGCACAAACCCTGGGATGTCGACGTCATCGTTCAACCCGGTGTCACCGAAGTCGGACACGCTGCCGAAGCGCGACGAGCTGGTGCGGCTGGCTGTGCGTCCTTCGCGGTCGAATCCGGCAGCGATGACGGTCACCCGCATCTCGTCACCGAGCGAATCGTCGACGATGGCCCCGAAGATGATGTTGGCGTCCGCATCACTGGCGTCGGCGATCATCGAAGCGGCGCTCGAGACCTCGTGCAAGCTCATGTCGCCGGGCCCGGCAATCGACAACAGCACACCGCGAGCGCCTTCCATCGAGCTCTCGAGCAGTGGGCTGCTGATCGCTTTGGCGGCAGCCTGATGAGCCCGCTGGTCCCCAGAGGAGGACCCGATACCCATGACCGCGGACCCGGCGTCCGTCATGACCGATTTCACGTCGGCGAAGTCGACGTTGATCAATCCGGGCGTGGTGATCAAATCGCTGATTCCACGCACCCCGTTGGTCAGCACCTCGTCGGCCATCCGGAAGGCGTCGACGATGCCGGTCTTCTCATCGACGATCTCGAGCAGTCGCTCGTTGGGAATGATGATGAGTGTGTCGACGGCTTGTTTGAGCGCCTGGATGCCCTGCTCGGCCTGGACCGAGCGGCGGCGACCTTCGAACCCGAACGGGCGGGTGACGACGCCGACAGTGAGGGCACCGATGGAGCGGGCCACCTCGGCGATGATCGGGGCGCCGCCGGTCCCCGTGCCGCCTCCTTCGCCGGCGGTGATGAACACCATGTCGGCGCCCTGGAGCGCGTCTTCGATCTCGTCGCGGTGGGTATCAGCGGCCTCGCGCCCGATCTCCGGGTTGGCTCCGGCACCGAGGCCACGTGTCGAGTCGCGACCGATGTCCAGCTTCAGATCGGCATCGGACATGAGCAGGGCTTGGGCGTCCGTGTTGATCGCGATGAACTCCACACCGCTGACTCCGGCCTCTACCATCCGGTTGACGGCGTTGACACCGCCCCCGCCGACGCCGACCACCTTGATGACGGCGAGATAGTTCTGGGGGTGACGGGCTTCAGACACGACGGCTCCAACTCGGTTGGGCGGACCGGCTGACCGGCTTGGGGCCACCACCCGAGGACCCATCGGGACGCCCGACATCGGTGCCCAAAGGCAGCGGTCGTCGACCGGCCGACCGAGGGGCCGGAGACGAATTGTCGTTTCGGGCGAACGCCACGGGTTGCTCCCATCCGCACACGGCTCTTGGGTTCGACCGGAACATTAACCTGAGTTGGCCGAAGAAGGAATCTCTTCCGGCCTACCCTCGACTGGAGGTTGAGGGTTGAGCAGTCCGGGGCGCATCGGCGAGATGACGTTGATCGTCGCCGCGGGGTCGGTCAGCTCGTTCGCAAAGATGGCAACGACGGCGGCCACCTTGTCCGCCATGTCCCGTTCGTTGCCGAAGAGCACACGATGCCCGGCGATCTCCGCTTCGATCCCGGTCGGGGTGACCTGGGCGGTTGCTCCGGTGGACAACTCGGCAGGAAGCAGCCCGAGCATCGTGGCCGCACCGAGGATGGCGGGCTCGTGGACCGTCGATCCGATCGGGCGCTTCCCCACATCGGACACCACACGGGGAGCGCTGCGCTCCGGTTGTCCCGCGGCGAGGAGCGTGCCGTCGAAGGCAACGAGCGTCCAGCCGTCGGCTGTGCGTAGCCACGCAGCCGGAGTCCGCTCGAGCACTGCTACCTCGATGGTCCCGGGCCAGGTGACCGTCACCCGTGCGTCGGCCACCCACGGATCCTCACGGATCGCCTCTTCGAGCACCCCCGGCCGAACGCCCACGGTGGGTGATCCCGGCACCACCCTGTATCTGTCGAGGATCGCCCCCAGCTGCGCATTCGAGACGCCCTCGACGGTGATGGTGCGAACCGCCAGCCAGGGCGATTGCAGCACCGCATACCCGGCGGCGGCGAGCAGCACACCGGCCAGCAGACCGACGAGCCAGCGGAGCCGCCGGCGTGCCCACCCTTCCCGCACCGCGATACGCCGCGCCGCAAACCGAGGATCGACTGCGGTCCTCACGGCTGCTCCTCGAACGACCCGAGAAACACGATCTCGGGTTCGAGCTCGATACCGGTCTCGTGGTGCACTCGTCGGCGCACCGCGTGCACCAGCGCATAGACGTCCTCGGGTGTGGCGTCGGCGTCGGCTTCGAAGAAGTTGGCGTGGCGCAGCGAGACCGACGCTCCCCCGATGCGCATCCCTTTCAGCCCCAGCTCGTCGATGATGCGGCCTGCGGCGTCCCCTGGCGGGTTCTTGAAAGCGCTCCCGGCGTTGTACGTCCCACCCGGTTGATGCTCCTTACGCCATGCCGTGATCTCTCGCATGTGCGCCAGGGCCCGGTCGCGGGGACGCTCTACGGTCCGGAACGTGCCCGCAACGACGATGTCGGTGTCGCCGATATTGGTGGAGCGGTATCTCATGTCGAGATCCTGCGGTGTCGCCACGCGCTGTGCTGCCGTGGTGGTGGAGACAATCGTCGCATCGATGAGCCATTCTGCCGTCTCGCTTCCAAAACACCCGGCATTCATTCGTATCGCCCCACCCACCGAGCCCGGAATGCCGACCAAGAACTCGAGCCCGCCGCGGTCGTGCTCGGCAGCGAATCGGGCAACCCGCGGCAGCGACATCGCTGCCCCCGCCGTCACCGTCCCTTCCCTGATCGTTGCGGTGGCGAACCCGGAGCCGAGCTGCACCACCACCGCCTGGAGGCCGTGCTCCGAGATGACGACGTTGCTGCCCCGACCGATCGTCACCACCGGGAGCCCGAGCTCTCCGGCAGCTTCGACAACGGCTCGCAACTCGGTCTCGTCCGCCGGCTGCGAGAACCACGCGGCGGGTCCGCCCAGCTTGTAGGTGGTGAACGCACCGAGCGCTACCTGGGGGCGCAACAGACCGGCGGCGACCAGGCCCTCGATCATCCGGCGGCCCTCCGATCGAGAGCCAGCAGCAACGGTTCGGCGAGGCTGGTGATATCGCCGGCACCGAGCAACAACACGAGGTCGCCCTCACCGGCTCGTTCCAAGACCCATGGCATGGTGTCCATAAGGCCGGGTACGTAGTCAACGACGCCCCCGGCGGCCCGCACTGCCTGGTCCACGAGCCGACCTGTGACACCGGGGATGGGAGCTTCCCCGGCCGAATACACGTCGGTGACCACCACCCCGTCGGCGGCAGCGAGCGGTGCACCGAATTCACCGGCGAGATCGGCGGTGCGGGTGTACCGGTGCGGCTGGAAGACCGCCCACACCCGATCCCAGCCTCCGTGACGACCGGCGGCGATCGTGGCGGCGATCTCTGTCGGGTGATGGGCGTAGTCGTCGACCAAGGTGACTCCACCCACGGTGCCGCGCACCTCGAACCGGCGCCGCACACCCTGGTAGGACGCCAGGCCGGCAGCCATGGCGGCGGCGTCGTGTCCGAGCTCGGCCAGCAATGCGACGACACCGGCCGCGTTGCGGGCGATGTGGGCGCCCGGCTTGGGCACCATCACCGCAACCGGCACGCGGTCGGGCCCGGCGAGCTCGAAACGGATCTCCCCCGGACCGTGGGTCAGCGCGTCGATCCGCCACGCAGCGCCCTCGCTGGTGCCGTAACCGATCACCGGCGCCCGCTCGGCGAGCCGGCGCACCCCCGGGTCGTCCCAGCAACCGAGCACCGGCCCATCCACCCGGTTGGCGACGAGAGCGAACGCCTCCTCCAGTGCAGCGACCGTTTCGTAGTAATCGAGATGGTCCGGCTCGATGTTGGTGACGAGCATCCCGGCGAGGTGCAGATGCCGGAACGTGCCGAACGCCTCGTCGGCCTCGAGCACGAACACGTTCGGATCGCCGAGATGGGCGCCGGTGTTGAAGGCCGCCATCTCGCCACCCACGATGAACGTCGGATCGACACCGCTGCTGCGTAGCGCGGTGACGGCCAACGCCGTGCTCGTGGTCTTCCCATGCGTCCCGGCGAGCCCGATCGCCGGGTGCAGAGCCGTGAGCGCTTCGAGCAACCGGGGCCGCATCCACGTCGGGACACCGGCGGTGCGAGCAGCCGTGAGCTCGGGGTCGTGTAGTGGCACCGCCGAGGAGGCGACCACCAGGTCCATCGCCCGCATCCGCTCCGGATGGTGTCCGACCCAGGTCTCGACACCGGCGTCGCGGAGGGCATCGAGCTGCCGGCTCGGTTTGAGATCGGCGCCGGTGACGCGATGCCCCTTCCCGACGAGGATCTTGGCCAGTGCGCTCATGCCGGCCCCACCGGCGCCGATGAGATGGATGGCACCTCCCTCGGGAAGCCGCGGTTCGGCGCGGTCATGCATGGGCCGCCTCCAGCAGATCCTTCGCCACGGCCGTGGCGGCACCCGGCAGCGCCCGTTGCCGGGCCAGTTCCGCCATCCGGTGGCGACGCTCCCTGTCGTACAACAGCTGCTCGACTTCCCAGGGAACCCGGTCGATGTCGGTCTGGTCGACGACCACGGCTGCTCCGGCTTCGGCGAGGTAGGCGGCGTTCTCGCCTTGGTTGGTGGCGGCCAGCGGGACGACGACGGCGGGCGTGCCGGTTGCAGCCAGCTCGCTGATGGTCAGCGCTCCCGCCCGTGACAGCACGAGATCTGCTGCTGCGTAGAAGTACTCCATCTCCTTCTCGAAGGCGACCGCACGCCACGGCACCGCCGACCGCTCCGCTCTGGCGCGGACCGTACCGAGATGGGTCGGTCCGGTGAGATGCACCACCGCGACACGACCGGGATCCACCCCGCGCACGATGCGCGTGGTGATCTCGTTGAGGACGTGGGCGCCGAGGCTGCCGCCGAGCACACCCAGCACCGCAACATGCTCGGGCAGGTCGTAGCGGCGATAGGCCTCTGTGCGCAATGAGGGACGGTCGAAACGGGCGAGGGCCGGCCGGAGCGGATTCCCCACGAGCCGCGTGTTGCGCAGGCCGTCGGCCGCTGCGGGAAAAGCGATGTAGCTCGTGTCCGCCCATCGGGTGATGAGCCGGTTGGCCAGCCCGGGAGCTGCGTTCTGCTCGTGGAGAAAGATGGTGACGCCGCGGCGTCGCCCCGCCCAGGCCGCCGGGACGGAGACGTAGCCCCCGAAGACGGTGACCACCGCGGTGCTGCGTCGCTCCAGCTCCCGCCCGATGACTTCGGCAGCCCGCACCACCTTCAGCGGCAACTCGAGGTTGCGCAGGGTGAGCGACCGCTGCAGCCCGTGGATGTCGACGGACACGAAGTCGAATCCGGCGGCGGGTACGGTCGTCGCCTCCATCCGGTCGCCCCCGAAGAACACGATCTGGTCCCTTCCGGTCCCCGCAGCCACGAGGGCGTCGGCGATGGCCAGCGCCGGATAGACGTGCCCACCGGTCCCTGCTGCGGCGAACGCGAACGTCATCGCCGTGCCTTGGCCCTCTTGGGGAGGCCGCTCCGGGCGATATTGACCAGAACACCGACGACGGCGAGGTTCATCAGCATGGCACTGCCTCCCGCCGACACGAACGGCAACGGCACGCCGGTGATCGGCAAGGCCTTCACCACCCCGCCGATGTTGACGATCGCCTGCAAGGAGATCCAACTGACGAGACCGATTGCCAGCAACCTGCCGAATTGGTCCTTGGCGCGCAACGCGATTCCCGTGCCGACGACCGCAAACATGACGAACAGCGTCAGCACGACGAGCGCACCGGCCAGACCCTGCTCCTCGCCGATGATGGCGAAGATGAAATCGGTGTGAGCGTTGGGGAGGAACGACCAGCGGGCGCGGCTGGCGCCCAACCCGAGTCCGAAGAGACCACCGGTGCCCAAGGCAACCAGACTCTGGAACGTCTGCAGCCCGTCACCCAGCGGGTCCGGGTTCGGGTCGAGGAATGCCAGGATGCGCGCCCTCCGATACGGCGCCGTCATCGCCACCAGCAGGGCGAGACCGAGGCTGCCGATGCCCAGCACGGCCACGTGATGAAGACGCGCCGCCGAAGCCACCAGCACCGCAAAGGCGGACCCGGCGATCAGCAATGTCGTCCCGAGATCCGGTTGCTCCAGCAGCAGCACCGAGGTGAGCCCCAGCGACACCAGCACGGGGACGACCAGGTGTGTGAACGAGCGAAGGTGCTTCTCCTTGCGGGTCAGCGTGGCGCTGAGGAATGCGATCACGGCGAACTTGGAGAATTCCGAGGTCTGGATGGTGATCGGGCCGTATTCGATCCAGCGTTGCGCTCCGCCGCGGGTGGACCCGATCGCCATCGTTGCCACCAAGCCGGCGATCGACAGCACGAGCAAGACCGGAGCCCAGCGCTGGTAGACCCGGTAGGGAATACGCGACGTGAGGAACAGCACGATCACTCCGGCGACGACGAAGAGCAGCTGCTTGCGGAAGATGGCGTGCTGATCGAGCCCATCGCGTATCGCCACCACGGACGATGCCGACCACACTGCACCCAGACCGATCACCAGCAGGATCGACACCGGGACGAGCAGGAAGACGGTGCGCCGCTCCGGTGCCCGCTGCACCCGCCGGGTCGGTTGCTGCTTCCCCGATCGCCGTGGTGCGGCATGACGTTGGGCGGTGCGGGCACTCACGCCGCACCGCCGATGCGGGGCGTCGTGTGCTCGGTGACGAGACGCATGAAGCTGTCACCGCGAGCGGCATAGGACGGGAACATGTCGAAGCTGGCGCATCCCGGGGCGAGCAACACGGTGTCTCCGGAAACGGCGAGCTCGGCGCTGCGCTTCACGGCCTCCCGCATGTCGCCGACCACGGTCACCCGATCGCCCCCGATCGCAGCCAGCTCGGCGGCAGCTTCTCCCAAGGCGATCACATGCCGCACCGTCGGGACTGCGAGCAGCGGCGCCAGATCGAGCCCTTTGTTGCGCCCCCCGGCGATGAGGATCACCGACGGATACGTGCGGGCTGCGGCGGCGGCGGCATGGGGATTCGTGGCCTTCGAGTCGTTGACCCAGGTCACACCGTCGGCGGTCCCGGCGAGCTGGCGGCGATGGAGCCCCGGTTCGAAGTGCTCGAGCACGTGCCCGATTCCGCGCGGCCCCACCCCGACAGCCGCGGCGAGCGTCGCCGCCACGGTGAGGTCGTAGAGCCACACCTCGTCGAGCGCCGGCTTGGGGAACATGCGGTCACCCACCACGAGCCCACCGTCGTCGGGGCCGTTGCCCTCCTCCGGCCGGTACCGTCCACTCACCGGAACGGTGGCGGCCGCAGTGGCGAGGGCCGCAACCACCACCTCGTCGCCGGGGTCGAAGACGAGCAGATCCTGGGCCGTCTGGTTCTCCGTGATACGCAGCTTTGCGGCGACATAGGCCGCGAAGCCGCCGTGCCAATCGAGGTGATCCGGAGCGATGTTGAGGATTGCCGCCGCCACCGGGTGGAAGTCCTCGATGAGCGTGAGCTGGAACGATGACGCCTCGATGGCGACCGCATCCCACGAATCGAGGGCTATGTCGCTGACCGCAAGCCCCACGTTCCCGGCGCTACATGCCCGCAAACCGTCGGCGACCATCATGGCCGCAGCCGCCTCGGCGACGGTCGTCTTGCCGTTGGTCCCGGTCACCGCAACATATGGGGCCTCCAATTGGCGAGAGCCGAACTCGAGCTCGCTGAGCACCGGAGCCGGACCTTCCAGCGCCGCTGCCAGCGGTGGCGCCGCCGGCGGTATCCCCGGGCTGGTTACCACCAGGTCCGCACGGTCGAGAAGATCGGGTCGCCACTCCCCGCTCACCTTGGTCACATCGAGATCGAGCCGGTCGATGGTGGCGGGGTCCCGGTCGTAGACGGTCACCCGATAGCCCAACCTGGCGCCGAGCCGGGCGGCGGCAGCGCCGCTCACCGCAGCGCCCAGCACGAGCAGCTCATCGCTCATGGGGTGATTCCGCCTTCGGTGACTACGAGGAAGTCTGCGTAGAACAGACCGACCCCGACGGCCACGAACAGCCCGGCCATGATCCAGAACCTGGTGATGACCGTGGTCTCCGGCCAGCCCTTGAGCTCGAAATGATGATGCAGCGGGGCCATGCGGAAGATGCGTTTGCCGAACATGCGAAAGGACGCAACCTGGAGGATCACCGACAGCGTCACCATGACATACAGACCGCCGAGCACGGCCAGCAGCAGGTGGGTGTTGGTGAGGAGCGCCAGCGAGGCGAGGGCACCTCCGAGCGCCTGCGAGCCGGCGTCCCCCATGAAGATGTCTGCTGGGGCGGCATTCCACCACAGAAACCCGAGTTGAGCGCCCACGAGTGCTGCGGCGACGACCCCGAGATCGAGCGCACCCTCTATCTGATACAGCTCGAAGTTCCGGAACTGCCAGAAGCCGATGAGCATGTATGCCCCGAAGATGAGCGAGCCGGAACCCGCGACGAGTCCGTCGAGACCATCGGTGAGGTTCACCGCATTGGCGACGCCGGTGAGCATGAGCAACACCAGCACGGCGTACGCCAGCGGACCGAGATCGAACCGGGTCTCTCTCGCCAGCGACAGCTGGGTGGACACACCGATTTCGATGGCGAACCAGGCGAACACGCCGGCGATGATCAGCTGACCGAGGAACTTCCAGCGCTTCGACAGACCCAGATTCTGTTTCTGGGCGTACTTCGCGTAATCGTCGGCAAACCCGATGAACCCCATCCCCAGAAACGCGAAGAGCGCCAGCATCCCCTGCCCGGTCAGCGGCTGGAAGGCGACACCGGGACCCTCCTCGAAGCTGAACAGCCGGATGTGCGCAACCAGGTACCCGAGGAGCACGGCCACCCAGATCACGATCCCACCCATCGTCGGGGTTCCCCGCTTGTGGCTGTGACCCTCCACCTCCTCCCGGATGAATTGTCCGATGTTGCGGTCACGCAACACTCGGATGGCGAAGGGTGTGAGCAGGATCGCCAGTACGAATGACGTCCCTCCCGAGATGAGCAGCGCAATCATGCGCCGTGCTCCACGAGCTGCTCGGCCAGCATCTCCAATCCCACCGCTCGCGACGCCTTCACCAAGACGACGTCGCCGGGGCCGATCAGTCCGAGGACGGTGTCGAGTGCAGCATCTGCCGGGGTGAGATGGGCGATGTCCCCGGCGCCGGCGGCGATGCCGGGATCCTCTCCCACGACCACGACCGCGTCGAATCCCAGCCGCCTTGCCTCGGCACCCATACGCCGGTGTTCCTCCGCCTCGATCGGGCCCAGCTCGGCCATCTTTCCGAGCACGGCGACGTGCCGACCCGGCATGCTCGCCACCGTCATCAGCGCAGCCCGCACCGAATCGGGATTGGCGTTGTATGCATCATTCACGACTGTGTAGCGACCATGGTGGATTTCCATGCGCCACGGCGAACCGGTGGCCTTCTCCAGACCCGCGACGAGAACGTCGAGCGGGATATGGTGGGCGACACCCGCACCGACCGCGGCGGCGGCATTGAGCGCTTGGTGGGCACCCGCCAGCGCCAGCCGCACCGCAGCAGATCCGGCGGGGGTGCGCAAGGTGAAGCTGGGCCGACCGCTCTCGTCGATCTCTAGATCGCCCACGGTGATATCTGCGGCGGGCTCGGTCCCAAACGTCAGGGTGCTCCCTGCGTGGGAGCCATGCAGCCGGTTGTCGTCGACGGGCACTACGGCGACTCCGCCCGGACCGAGACCCTCGACGAGCTCCCATTTGGCTGCGGTGAGCGCTTCCACGGAACCGAGCGTCTCGAGATGCACGACGCCGAGGTTGGTGATGATGGCAACATCGGGACGCACCGCAGGCATTAGCCAGGCGATGTGTCCGGTTCCCCGGGAACCCACCTCGAGCACGAGGTGCTCTGCGGTCCGGGGTGCACCGAGCACCGTCAGCGGGACCCCGACCTCGTTGTTGAAGGATCGGAGCGAGGCGTAGGCATTGGGCAGGGCGGCCGCCAGCAAATCCTTCGTCGATGTCTTGCCGGTGGAACCGGTCACCGCGGTCACGGGCATCGTGAGCTGACGGCGTCGGTGGACGGCGAGGTCGCGCAGGGCAGACCCGGTGTCGGCCACGACGACATACGGCCCCAGCCCGAGCGCAGCTTCCTCGTGGGCGACCACGGCGAGCGCCGCACCACCGGAGAACGCAGCACCCACGAAGTCATGGCCATCGAAATGCTCCCCGCGGATGGCGACGAAGCACGTGCCCGGTGCCAAGCTTCGTGAATCCGTCGACACGGCCGCGATCGGGATTGCAGGATCGCCGAGGAGCCTGCCGCCGACCGCCGTCGCCACGTCGTGCGCCGTCCAGTCGAGCATCAGCTCCGCTCCCGCTGCCGCTCGGCGAGCAGCGCCGCGGCGACCGCTCCGTCGGAGAACGGGATGTGTCGATCGCCGAGGTCCTGCTCCGTCTCGTGCCCTCGCCCCAAGAGCAGCACGACATCCCCGGGCGCCGCTGCGGCGAGCGCGGCCTGGATGGCTTCGTGCCGATCCACCACGACGAGGTGGGCGGACGATGCGCTGACGCCGGCGAGCACCTGATCGACGATGGCGGCGGGATCCTCGTGGCGGGGGTTGTCGGACGTGATCACGGCGAGGTCGGCCTGCCCCAGCGCCGCACCCATCGCCGGCCGCTTGGCGGGATCGCGGTCCCCCCCGGCACCTCCGAGGGCGATGACCCGCCCACTCGCCATCGTTCGCGCCGCATCGATGGCGAGCGCCATCGCCTCGGGGGTGTGGGCGTAGTCAACGATGACTGCAAAGGGCTGTCCCCGGTCGATCCGCTCGAATCTGCCTGGTATCGCACTCACCGACGCGATGCCGGCAACGATGGCAGCGGGCGACCATCCGAGGCCGCTTGCGATCGCAGCCGCCAGGAGCGCGTTCTCGGCGTTGAACCAGCCGGCAAGCGGGGTGTGCAGCTCGATTCGACGGCCGTCGAGGGTGACATCAACACGGCTGCCGGCGACTCCGGATTCGAAGTGGTCCGCCACCACGTCGGCCTCACCGGACAGAGCGACGGTCGTCACGGGAACGGAGGCCTGCTCGGCGAGCCGCCGGCCCCAGCTGCTGCGCACCACCACCCAGGCCCGTGTCGACCGCTGCGGCGTGAACAGGTCGGCTTTCACTGCGAAGTAGTCCTCCATCGACCCGTGATAGTCGAGATGATCCTGGGACAGGTTGGTGAACCCGGCGGCATCGAACACGACTCCGTCGACACGCCCCATGGCGAGAGCGTGGGAGGACACCTCCATCGCCACGACATCGACACCCCGCTCCACCATCGTGGCGAGCAGCCGGTGGAGCTCCGTCGCCTCCGGCGTGGTGTGGCGCAAGGGCACGCGCTGTTCGGCGATCTGCGCCCCGATGGTGCCGATCAGTCCGGAGCTCAGTCCCTGGTGACGGACGATACCGTCGAGCAGGTGGGTCACTGTCGTCTTGCCATTCGTCCCGGTGACTCCGATGGTGGTCAACTTCGTAGCGGGTTGACCGTGTACTGCGGCAGCCAGAACGCCGAGCGCCTTGCGTGCATCTGCGACCACCAGTTGCGGCAACACCACGTCGAGACGCCGCTCCACGATCAGCGCCCTTGCGCCGCGAGCGATCGCATCGGAGACATGGTCGTGCCCATCGGTGTTTGCTCCGCGTATCGCGATGAAGCCCGCTCCGGGGTGGACCAGTCTGGAATCGTGCTCGAGATCGCTGATGACGACATCGTCGCCGATGCGAACCACGTCCTGGAATGCGGCGACCGTGTCACTCAAGACGTCCAGCGACACACCGCTACCCGCCATGGGGTGGCACCCCGAGCTGGTTCAGAGTGATGCCAGCCAGCTCGGCGAACAGCGGCGCGGCCGAGACACCGCCGAACTCCAGCCGCGTGGTCGTTCCGTTTCCCATCGCAACCTCGCCGTGGGGCGAATCGAGCACAACTGCGATCACGACCTCTGGACGATCGATGGGGGCGATGCCGATGAAGCTCGCGATACGAGCGGTTTTCGAGTAGCCGACACCGGGGATCAGCTTCTCGGTCGTTCCCGTCTTGCCGCCGACGGCATAGCCGTCGACGGCCGCCCGCCAGCCGGTGCCGTCGGCGACGACTCCCTTGAGCATCTCCCGCATAAGCAACGCCGTCTCCTTGGATACCACGGGTCGCTCCTTCTTGTCGGGCTCGTGGATCTGACCATCGCCGTCGATGACCTGCTTGACCAGCGTCGGCTCCACCCACACCCCGTCGTTGGCGATGGCATTGAACGCAGCGGCCATCTGGAGCGGGGTCACGTCCACGCGGTAGCCAATCGAGGTCGACGGACCACACGTGGTCTCGCACCAGTCGTGCAAGGGATGCAGCAGACCGGGAGCCACGGCGGGCAGACCGAGATCGATGGGGTCGCCCATCCCGAAGCGATCCAAGTAGTCGTGGTGTCTGGCGTTGCCCAACAGCGACTGGATCTTGATGGTGCCGATGTTGGACGACTTGGCCACGATCTCCGCCACCGACATGGTCGTCGGCTCCGTTCGCTCCACATCGGTGTACACCTTGTCGTGGATCTGCAACTCGGCGGGAAGCTGGAGCTCGGTGACGGGTGCGACGATGCCCTCCTCGAGCGCTCCGGCCACCGTCACCACCTTCAGCGTGGAACCCGGCTCGTAGACGTCGGCGACGGCCCGGTTGCGAAAAGCCTCTATGGGAGACGCCGTGAAGTCGTTGGGGTCGAAGGCCGGCATGTTGGCCATCGCCAATACCTCACCGGTGTCGACCTCGAGTATCACCACCGTGCCGGCCACTGCGTTGGTCGCGGCAACAGTCTCCGCCAGCGCGGTCTCCGTGGCGAACTGGATCTGCCGGTCGATCGTCAGCACCAGATCCGACCCGGGAACCGCCGGCTCGATGAGCAGTTGACCCTGCGGAATGGGGGTTCCGTACCGGTCACGCTCCACAACCTGGGTACCGGGAACACCGGTGAGCTGCTGGTTGAACGAAAGTTCGAGACCTTCGAGACCGACCTGGTCGTCGCCCCGAACGAAGCCCAGGATCTGGGCAGCCAGCGTTCCGCCCGGGTACACCCGATGTGGCTCCTCGATGAGAGAGATGCCAGCCAGACCGACCTGGTCGACCAGTGTCTTCACACGATCTGCACTGGTGCGATCGATCCGGCGCACCACGTAGGCAAATTGCCCGTCCCGGCTGAGGCGACTGTGCAGAGTGGCTTCGTCCACTTGGACCAACGGCGCCAGAAGCCGGGCGGCGAGAGCAGGGTCCGCGACTTGCGATGGATTGGCGATGACGGTCACTGCATTCACGGTCACTGCGAGTTCAACGCCATCTCGATCGAAAATGGTGCCCCGAGCGGCAGGCAGGGCCTCGTGGCGAACCCGCTGATCCGCCCCGTCGCCTGCGTACTCGGCGGCGTGGACGGCCTGCACTTGGAAGAGCCGATATCCGAGCCCGATCCAGCCGAGCAGCAGAACGACGCCGACGGAAAGCAGACGAAGATCGCGGCTGCGGCGCTGCTTCTTGGGCACATTCAGCCCCGTTCGCTGGGCGGACCGCTCCCGTCCACTCCACCGCCAACCGAGTCGGGCCGAGCGCAGCCCGGGTCCAGCGAGACCCTCATGGCTGTGCGCTCAGCAGAGTACGGAGTTGCGCCCAGCGCATCTCCGGGTGCACTGCGGGCTCGCTGACGACGTCGGCGCTGAGCTCGGTTCGTTCGGCGGGATACACCATTCCCAACTTCGTGGCTGCGGTGGCAATTCGATCCGGGTTCATCAACTCGGCGACCTCGACCCGGAGCTCGAAGTGGCGGGCTTCCTCTTCTGCGATCTGCTCTTGCAGCTCGGCAAGCTCGAATCCCGACCGGTCGAGAGAGATTCTGCTGAATATGAGCCCGTAGAACGCACCGACCACGATGACGATGAACAGCAGCCACGACCCCAGTCCGGGGCGGCGCCGCAACCGAGGCGGAGCCGCAACGTTGTCGGCGACAACGGGCCGAAGCACGGCGGCGGTCATGCCGCCACCTTCTCAGCCACGCGCAACCGGGCGCTGCGAGCGCGCGGGTTGCTCTCGACCTCGCTCTGGCTGGGTCGCTGCGGTTTGCGGGTGAGTATGCGCAGCTCGGCCGTCTGACCGCATCCACACACCGGGAGATCCGGTGGACACACGCACCCGGTGGCGCCCCGGACGAACCGGCGCTTCACGATGCGGTCCTCCAACGAGTGGTACGAGATCACGACGATCCTTCCACTTGCCCGAATCCGTGCGATGGCGGCATCGAGAGCGCGCTCCAGCGCGCCGAGCTCATCATTGACGGCGATACGGAGTGCCTGAAACGTCTTGCGAGCGGGATTGCGCTGCCGCCGTGCCGCTGCCGGAACCGCCTCCGCCACGATCGCAGCGAGAGCAGCCGTGTCCGCAACAGGGCGTTGCGCAACGATGCGTTCGGCAATGCGCCGCGCAAATCGCTCCTCGCCGTACCGGCGGATGATTTCGGCGAGCCGGGCGACGTCCCACCCGTTGACGATGTCGCCGGCGGTGAGCTCGGCGTCTTGGCGCATCCGCATGTCGAGCGGTCCTCGGTGCCGATAGGAGAAGCCACGCTCGGCTTCTTCAAGCTGATGGGACGAAACACCAAGGTCGAAAAGCACGCCAGCCACATGACTGCCGTTCTGGCCGTGTGAATGATCATCGATCCACTCCACCGTTTCGGGATCGTCCAGGACCCGTTCGAGATCCTCGAAGTTCGCGCTCACGAACCGGAGGCGTGGCTCGTCCGGGACCTGACGTATCGCGTCGAGATCCTGGTCGACTGCGAGCACCGCGAGCTGCGGCGCGGCATCGAGCAGGGCTTGCGTGTGTCCCCCACCGCCAAACGTGGCGTCCACCAAGACCCCACGTTCGAGCAGGCTCAACCACTCGACGACCTCCGCCACCATCACCGGTCGGTGATAGGGAGCGGGGTCGCCGTCCCCGGGTGTATGAGCCATGGTCAGTCTCCCGGAGCGCTGGCGCCAACCTGGAAGCGGGCGGAGTAAGGGGCCTCCCAATTGGCTTCCGGGAGACTGACCATGGACCACACACGGGTCGTATTGCTGGGTTTGCGGTCGTTGGGTTTGCAGTGGTTGGGCTCGAAGGCGTCGGTGTGCTCAGGGTGGAGGCGATCATCAGATGCCCCCTCCCTCGACGAAAGACTCCTCGATGCCCGAGTAGTACTCGTCGGCGTCGGCCGATTCGGCCTCCCAGGCTTCCTTTGACCAGATCTCGATGCGTTCGAGCGCACCAACGACGATGACGTCCTTCCCGAGGCCTGCGTACTCACGCAGGCGCTCGGGTACCTGAATCCGTCCCTGCTTGTCCAGCGTCTGGTCGATCGCCGATGCGAAGAACGAACGGGTGTACTTGCGAGCTTGACGGTTGGTGCGAGGGAGCTGACGGAGCCGGGCGATCTCTTCGTGCCACTGCTCCATCGGAAACACGTAGAGACAGCCCTCCTGACCCTTGGTGAGCACACAGCCCTGGGTGGGGTTGCCGTCGGCGGCGCCGGGCGAGATGACGTCGCGGAAGCGCCGGGGCAGCACGAGACGACCCTTGTCGTCCATCGAATGCTCGTACTCGCCGAGAAACACGCCACGCCATCTCCGTCACGCCTGCTACGCCGGGACTGGGCTGGTACCCCTTCCCACGTGTCCCCCGCTTCGGCACGCCACCGCAGCGGGATCTCCCACGAAGCCCCACTCTGCCCCACTAGACCCCACTTGTCAACTCATTCATCCCACCAAGGCACCCCGCGCTCCCCCATTTGGGTCGAGCGGCCCAGAGGCGCTGTTGCCGGCGACGTCTCAGATGGCCCGTAGATAGCGTCGGGTCAATGGAAACGGCACGAGATGGCCCCGATTCGAGTTCAGTTGCCGGTCGTCTCGTCGTCCCAGGGCGTCACATCGAGACGCCGAGCATGGAGTTGCTCGTAGAACGGCTGGTGATAGGCGACGAAGCGAGCCAGCACGTCTGAGTTCTCGGCAGTGTGCACGTAGGTGGGTTGGCGCAAGGTGAACCCGGTGCTGGCCCTGGTATCGACATGCCAACGTGGCTATCGACGCCACTCGGGGCGGTCGCCGGGCTCCCAGCTGAGCGCATCTTGAAGGAATGGGAGGCCGACTGCCGCACAGAAGGCCGCCATTGTGGCTGGCACGTGCGACCAGGTCAGCGGAGTCGACGACGAACGGGCGAAGTCCCTGCGCTTCGCTCACTGCGCTGTAGATCTCCTAGAGCGCCCGCAGGCCAACCTCCTCGATGCGCATATCAGGCCACAGCGCGTAGTAAGACGCAACGATCTCCGCAGGACGGCGGATGAGGAAGACATGATGCACCATTACAAGGAAGCGTCGGTCTGCGAGGACCTCGGGATAGCGGTGATCCGTGGTCTTTTTTAGGAACACCGGGATGCCGCGTGTCTCGTCACCCAACCAGCGGGCGGCGACGCCGGCGAGGAGAAGGATCCCCTTCCTGCGTCCGTTTCGCCGAAGGCGGACAGGTTCCAAAATGGCTCATGGAGCGCAACCAGGTCGCCGCGCTCGGCCATCGAGCGGAAAAACGCTGTCGAGCGTGACCGGGGTGTGCCCCACAAAGCGATCACGGTCATGACCGGAGTATTCCTCATGAGCGCCGGCTTGGTGATCGGTCGTCGTGCGCCACTGTCCTCGGCCCGCACCAACGGTGCCAGGCCGAGTCGTCGAAGACCATCGCACCGGGGGGTGGATTTGCGGCCGGCATCACGCGATGTCGAGGGTGCGGTCGGGAACCCACCCCTCACGACCGGCTGCATTCCGGCACCATGTCCAGCCACTGTCTCGATCACGTTCGACGACCTCGAGGACTTCACCCACGGCCGTTGGAAGCTCGGTCGTGTCGTAGCCGGTCAGCACGATTGCGGATCCGCTTGCCGCCGAGAGATGCCGAGCGGGAACCCACCCGCTACCCGACTGGGTCGTGACAAACACAAACGCCGGCCATTCGCCGTCTCGTTCAGCAACGTCCACCACTTCACCGGCTTCGATCTGGATGGTCGGCCGTTCGGGGATGTCGTGGCCAACCGCTGCAATGCACCGCTCCATCTGGTGATCGTAGAAATCACAGTCGAAGGATCGGCCTATGCGGCTGGTGCGATCGTTGGCCCGGAGAACACGTCGGTCTGCTTGACGGGTTCGAAGCCGACACTGAGGTAGAGGTGACTCGATGCCGGGTTGCCCGGTTCGTAGCCGATGCTGATGCGCTCGGCGCCTGCCTTGGCAAGCAGCTCGATACCCGTGGTGAGGAGGTGGCGGGCAAGTCCCCGTCGCTGGTGCTCGTCTTCGGTGCGCATCGGCTCGACGACGCCCGTTGCGGTCTCGGGGTCGTACCAGAACAGACCGATCGCTGCATAGTCGTCGTTGCGGTCGACGATGACCAGGTCGAGGTCGGGGCGATACAGCGAGGTTTGCCGAAGCCGCTCCTCGACGTCGGGTCCGCTGCGTTTGATCATGTGATGTGGACGAGCCATCGTGTCGCGGCGGCTGCACAGCCGATAGCCCTCGGGCAGAGGGCTGATCGCGGGTCGAGCGTCTGCCGCCAGCCACGCCTCGACGACGCCGTCTTCCTCGAGCTCGAAGCCGTGGCCGGCCAGCACGCCCAGCAACACGTCATCGGTACGGTCGACCTCGAGCTGGATGGTGGCGATCCCGTGTTCCCCGGCGTGAGCCAGCCCGCGCTCCATGACATGAGCAACCCAGTCGGGCGTTGCATCGGGCATGACGACCGGGACGATCGTGGTGTCGTCGCACACGGCGGAAGACCCGTTGCCCCAATCGGTGACGATTGCGGCAGCCTCCGGGCGACCCTGATCATCGAACCAGAAGATTTGCGGGAGCTCGTCGGTCGAGCGTGGAATGCGCCACCACCACTGCAACTCGGCGGCCTGGTATAGCCCAGCCGTGGGGTGGGCGTTGCGGACTCGTTGTAGCAGCGTCGTCGCCGTCTCTAGGTATTCGAGACCAGACCGCTGCTGTTCTCGGGGTGCCGGCACGCTGCAAAACCTACGGCGCAGAGATCGCTCGAACAAGCTCAGATTCGGGCTCTCTGCGTGCGGGAGCGGTTGGCTGATTGCCGGATGCGCCGGGACAGCAGCAGCCACAGGCCGAGCCAGCCCTCGCCGATCACCGACGGGACGGCGACCACGACGAGGAATACCGGCGCCAGATCGGCGTAGTTGGCGAGCGTGGCGTTGGCCACCGTGTCGAGGACGTAGGCGGTGCCGGCCGCCATCAGCAGATAGGCCAAGGCTTTCGAGGCCATCCCCGACCTGGCAATGAGAACGCCCAGCAACACGAGGTGCAACCCGAAGGCGGCGAGCCCGACCAGCCAGGTGGCGTTGAACGACTCGAGGGCGATCATGACCTGGGCGTTCACCTGGTCGGTGCCGAGCGCCGCCACGTGGTCGGCGCCGCTCAGTAGCTGCAGCACCTGGTAGAAGAAGACCAGGGCGACGCCGAACAGGACCGTGTAGACCAGCCGGAGCCAGGCGGTGACCAACGACAGATCGCGATGTACGTCACGAAACACGATGTACAACGCCCAGGCGATGACGACGTCGATGACGAAGATCGCAAGGAAGGCCACCAATCCGGCCCGGAACAACCCGAGCGATTCGGTGATGTTGGCCACCGTCGCTGTGGCGTTGCCGGGCTCGACGAGGCCCTCGCGGACGAAGAAGTTGGCGAAGATCGCCAGGAAGAAGATCGACACGTAGCCGACCCCGGCGATGCGGGCTGCCGACCGAGGAGAGAGCGAGGCTGTCGTCGGTTGTTGGGAGGTTGCGGGGGTTGTGTGCGGGGTGATGGCGGGAGCGGTCATGGCGCTTCTCCTTGGCTTCGTCGTGCGAGAGTTGCTGGTCTCGGCGTCAGCCGCGTGGTGGGTCATGCACAACAATCACGGACTTGCCGGATGCAAGGCCGGCGATCAGGTCGGCGATGGCGGTCGGGACCTCCTCGAGGCGATAGCGACGGCCTACGGACGGGATGACGGCTCCGCTCTCGATGTGATCGGCGAGCCGGTCCAGGTGACTGTGGTGCTCCTGGCTGATGAAGGTCCCCATGCGCTGGGACACGAATAGGGACCACACGGCGGCCCTCAGCTGGCGACCGATACCACCGGTCCACCGTCCCCCACCCTCGCCGCCGACGATCACCAGCGTTCCCTTCGGGGCGAGCGCCCGGCGGAGACGGCGAACTGGGTTGCGGCCGCCGGTATCGATGATGAGGTCGTACCGGGCACTGCCGTCGAGATAGTCGGTCGCTGCGTAGTCGATGGCGCGGTCGGCGCCGAGCGAGCGCACCATGTCGGTCTTGGCGGCGCTCGCCACACCGGTGACGGTGGCGCCGAGCGCCTTGGCGAGTTGGACCGCATAGCTGCCCACACCGCCAGACGCACCGATGACGAGGACTGTTTGCCCGGCCTCCATCCGCCCGACATCGGTGAGCGCCTGCAGGGCGGTGCTACCTGAGATCGCCACCACCGCCGCTTGCTCGAACGTGAGACCGCCGGGCTTGTGGGCGAGCTTCGCCTCCTTGGCGGCGGCGTATTCGGCAAAGGCGCCCATGGCGATGCCGAAAACGTCGTCGCCGACGGCAAACCGCGTGACCTGCGAACCGACGGCGGCCACTCTGCCGGCGACATCGAGCCCCGGAACCGCAATCTTCGGCTTGGTGAGACCGAATCCCGTGAGCCGGACCAGGTAGGGCAAGCCGGTCATGAGGTGCCATACACCCCGATCGACACCGGCGGCGTGCACCTCGACCAGCACCTCGTCGGGTGCGATCTCGGGCAGCTCGGTGTCGGCGACGCGCAGGATCTCGGGCGGACCGTAGGCGTCTTGCACCACGGCCCGCATGGTGCGTGGTGTGGTCAGGGTGCGGTGGTCGGTCTGCATGGTTCTCTCTCCTGGTGATGTCGTACTTAGTACGAGTAGTGGACGAGACGCTACCGTACTTAGTACGATCCGTCAAGGGGATCCATCGAAGAGGAGGGACATGACCAGCAACACCGAGCGCCGGCCGCTCTCCCGGGAGCGGGTGCTGGAGGGGGCGGTGGCGCTTGCCGACGACATCGGGATCGAGGC
>JBFISM010000005.1:0-57496 GCA_041608535.1 Acidimicrobiia bacterium | reverse complement strand
GGAGCACCGGCGCATCGTCCACGGGCTCGCCCGTGCCGTGCTGGCCCCGGGCGGTCATGTGTTCGTCGTGGCACACCACCTCGACAATTTGGAGCACGGTGTCGGCGGGCCGCAGCTTCCGGCCGTCCTGTTCACCGAGAGTCAGCTCGAAGAGGACTTCGCCGGTCTCGACGTTGTCCGGTCGGAGGCGGTGGAGCGCATCGTCGAGCGAGATGAGGGCCCGGCCACTGCCATCGATGTGCTCTTCGTCGGCCGTAGGTCTTAGCGTGCCGCTGCCGCAGCGATGTCCTCGAGATCGCGTTGCAGCGCCTTGCGGGTCGTGCCGATCATCAACCGCCCCACGGTGTTGGCCAGCACTTTGCTGATCAGACCGTCTGGTTGTGCGGTGAAGCTCATCGTGATCCGGGTGCCACCTTCGGTCGGTTCGAGCGACAGCGTCGACACATAGTGCACGTTGTGCCCATCGGCTTCCACGGTGTAGGAGCGCCCCGGGTCGAGTGCCGTGACCTCCATCTCCTCGGTCGCCTCGCGGCCAAACATCGTCCGGGTCTCGCGCCAGCGGGTGCCCACATCGAACCCGCTGCCGGTGTCGAGCCGCTCCACGCCGTCGATACCGGTGATGATCTCGGGGGAGCGATCCAGATCGGTGATGATCGCCCAGACGACGTCGGCCGGCGCTGCTACGTCTTTGCGCACAACCATGTCCACAGTGGAACCTCCGTACTCCTCGTGCGTGTTCGCAGGCGACCCCTGCGCCGCGGGCCGACTCCGTGGCTGCCGGTCCCGCAGAGCAGGACCAGCCACGTCGCGCCGAATCGCCGGACCCAGGGTGCGGCGGGGTGGCCAGTAGCGCCAGACTACTCGCCACACCCCTGATTCGACTGGAATACCGCCCAGGTTGCGGGAGTCCTCGGTGGATGCGGCGCGATTGTCTCCCAGCACGAAGAGCTCGTCCTCGAGATCCCAGCTGCCGTCGGCCGCCTCGGTGGCCGTTCCCAGCTCCGGCATGGCGACTCCGTCGATGGCGATGGCGCCTCCCGTGACGTCGACCCGCTCGTAGGGGAGACCGACGACCCGCTTGACCAGCTCGACGTCGAGGCGGGTGGGGTGGCGGAGCACCACGATGTCACCGCGTCGGATCCGGGTTGTGTGGATGGCGACGACGAAGTCCCCGGGGAACAGCGCGGGCGCCATCGAGTGGTGGGCGATGGCGTAGCGGCGAAGCCGGCGCCACGGCGGGAGGCGAGCCGCTGATGATCGCTGCCGTCGCATCGGGACAAACCTACCCGTGGCAACCGTCGAGGGGGCGCATCTGCTTGCTCTGCAGGATGTTCTGTGAGATCAGCAGCAATGATTTTACTATCGGTGATTGATCTGCGTGATCCGCAAGTTATACTGCGAGCAGTGCACGACATCAGTCCGCTCCTACGAACGGAAACGCTGAAGGATTTGCTGATTGAGCTGTTTTTCCGCTCCCCCAGGCCACGCACCCTCTCTGATCTGGCTCGAGCCATCGATGTTGATCAGACCACCGTCATGCGTGAGGTGAACCGGCTGCTCGAGACCGGTGTGGTCACCGAGGAACGCATCGGACGATCACGTACCATCGCCATCGATCGAGGGAGCCCGATCAGTGAGCCGCTGCGCCGACTCGTGCGACTCGCCAAGGAACCGGAGCCGCAGCCCGTCGATTCCGCGGGCGGTCAACAAGACATGGGGCGGTCGCAACGCCGGCGTCCGCTGCCATCGGCGCAACGGAGACCGGCGTGAGCGGATCACTCCCGACCGAAGCCGAGGTGCGGGCACTGGTGAGCCAGGTGGTCGACGGTCTCGGGACCACGGCGGACACGTCGGAGCCCGCCGCCGAGCCGGCGTCGCCTCGCCAGACAGTTCGGGGCGACGTCGTGGCGATTGGTGCCGACCACGGTGGATACCCCCTCAAGGAGCGGATCGGCTTCCGTCTCAAGGAGATCGGTCATACCGTGATCGACTGCGGCACGCACAGTGGTGAGTCAGTCGACTATCCCGACTTTGCCCATGCCGTTGCGCAACGAGTCTCGTCCGGCGAGGCGCATTGGGGCGTGGTCGTCGACGGTGCCGGGATCGGATCGGCGATGGTCGCCAACAAGGTGCCCGGCGTGCGGGCCGCGCTGTGCTACGACATCTCGAGCGCCCGCAACTCCCGGGAGCACAACCATGCCAATGTGCTGACGCTAGGAGCCGGCCTCATCGGAGCCAGCCTGGCCATACAGATCGTCGAGGCTTGGCTGGCCACGCCGTGGGCGGGGGGACGTCACGCCAATCGTGTGGCCAAGATCGACGCCATCGAGGACCGTTACCTGCGGAGTGCGTCGTGAGCCGGCAGGAGCTGATCGATGCGGTCACGAAGGAGGTGCTGGCCACGCTCCGCGGCACCGATCCCTGTGCGGACTGCCACGGCTCCTGTGCGGCACACAGCCCGGATCGAGTACGACGCGTCGTGGCCAACGGGGCCGATCGCGTCAGCTTCTACGGCCATGGATCCGACGTGCCGACGGATCTCGCCAAATACATCGATCACACCTTGCTCAAGCCGGACGCCACCGAGGAGGACATCGACAAGTTGTGTGCCGAGGCCATCGAGTACGGCTTTGCTTCGGTGTGCGTGAACCCGACCTGGGTGAAACGATGCGCCGGCAATGTTCGCGGCACCGATGTCAAGGTCGCTTCGGTGGTCGGTTTCCCCTTCGGTGCGACGCCGCCCGAGATCAAAGCCATGGAGACACGGCGAGTTCTGCGCGATGGCGCCAGGGAGATCGACATGGTCATCAACATCGGCGCCCTGAAGTCCGGAGACTTCGACCTCGTGCAACGTGACATCGCCAAGGTATCCGATGCGTGTCGTGAGGTGGGTGCTCTCAACAAGGTGATCATCGAGACCTCCCTTCTCACCGATGAGCAGAAGGTAATGGCGTCGCATCTGGCGCAGCGCGCCAAGGCCGACTACGTCAAGACGTCCACCGGGTTCGCCGGTGGCGGCGCCACGATTCACGACGTACTGCTCATGCGGGAGACGGTGGGACCCACCATGGGGATCAAGGCCTCCGGCGGCGTGCGGAGCAGAGAAGATGCCCAGGAGATGATCGCGGCCGGAGCGACCCGCATCGGAGCGTCGGCGGGCATCGCCATCGTCACGGGAGGTACCACGAGTGAGCAATATTGAGCTGCGTTCCTTTGTGTTCCTCGACAGTCTCCAGCCCCAGTACGCGGCGTTCATCGGGACCACGGCGTCCGGCTTCCTCCCGCTGGCGTATGAGGCATCGCTGTTCGTCGAGATCTCTCCGGGCATCGAGATCAACCGGCTGACGGACGTCGCCCTCAAGTCGAACGAGGTCAAGCCCGGCATGCAGATCGTGGAACGGGTCTTCGGCATGTTGGAGATCCACTCGCCGGATCAGGCAGAGACCCGTGGCGCCGGCGCGGCCATCCTCGATGCCATCGGTCTCGAGGAGTCCGACCGGCTCAAGCCCGAGATCCTCTCCAGCCAGATCGTGCGCCGTATCGACGACCACCAGGCCCAGCTCATCAATCGGATGCGCCACGGGCAGATGATCACCCCGGGCCAGACCCTCTACGTCCTGGAGTGCAACCCGGCGGCTTATGCGGCGCTTGCCGCCAACGAGGCGGAGAAGGCCGCGGCGATCAATGTTCTCGAGGTGCGGGCCTTCGGCGCCGTGGGCCGGGTGTACCTCGGTGGCGAGGAAGCCGACATCGACGTGGGCTGGCGGGCCGCCGTCGCCTCCCTCGAAGGCATCGAAGGACGTACCCATGGGTGATCGAATCGGGCGCGCATGGGTGATCCACATCGAGGCTCGCTGCAACGGCAGGCCGGCACATGAAACCAACCGAACCGACGAGAGGAGCAGCCGATGGCTGACGCATTGGGAATGATCGAGGCCAGGAGCTTTCCGGCGATGGTCGAAGCGGCTGACGCCATGGTGAAGGCGGCCAAGGTCGAGCTGGTCTCCTACGAGGAGACCGGGGGCGGATATGTCACCGCAGTCATCCGGGGGGACGTCGCCGCCGTCAAGGCTGCGGTCGACGCCGGGGTGCGTGGCGCCGAACGCGTCGGCGAGGTCGTGAGCAGCCACGTCATCGCTCGACCCCACGATACGATCGACCAGGTCCTGCCGCTGGGCAGAGCTGCGGAGTAAGGACACCGACCGAGAACGGAGAGCGCGATGTTGCTAGCCCGGGTGGCAGGCACGGTGGTCGCCAGCCGCAAGGAGCCGAGGCTCGAGGGTTTGAAGTTCTTGCTGCTCGAGCAGCTCGATGTGGACAACACGCCCACCGGTGGCTACGTCGTGGCCGTGGACGCCGTGGGGGCCGGCAAGGACGAAGTGGTCATGTACGCCAGCGGCAGCTCGGCCCGCCAAACCGAATACACCCACGAGCGGCCTTGCGACGCCGTGGTCATGGCCATCGTCGACTCCTGGGAGATCGGCGGAGACGAGAGGTATCTGAAGTGACGAGCGGGATGGGGACGAGGCGATGCGGGAGCTGACCGACGGCGACGTCCAGGACATCATCGCCCGGGTGAGAGAGCGGCTGGGTGACGTATCCACCGCACGGCCGGCGGCATCGCTGGCGGCACGTGAGGATCTCGCCGAGGCGGGCCGGCTCGGCGACGGCATCTACGGCACGATCGATGAAGCCGTGGCTGCGGCCAAGCGTGCCCAAACGGTATACGCCGACATGGGGCTCGAACGGCGCAAGACGATCGTCGAAGGGATTCGCACGGCCATGTTGCGTGAGTCCGAGAACCTGGCGATGCTCGCCGCAACGGAGACAGGGCTGGGCCGCGCCGAGGACAAGGTCATCAAGAACCGCCTGGTGACGACGAAGACACCGGGGCCCGAAGACCTCGAACCACAAGCGGTGACCGGCGACGCCGGGATGACCGTCACCGAATGGGCACCCATGGGGCTGGTGGGCGCCATCACGCCCACCACCAACCCGACATCGACGATCATCAACAACACCATCTCCATCGTGTCGGCGGGCAATGCCGTGGTCTTCAACGTCCACCCCAACGCCAAGGCGACCTCGGCCGAGAACATTCGGCTCATCAATCGCGCCGTCGTCGCCGCCGGCGGTCCGCACGATCTCGTCACCGCCATCGCCGAGCCGACGCTGGAGAGCGCCAAGGCGCTGATGCACCACCGCGACATTCGCATGCTGCTCGTCACCGGAGGACCCGGCGTCGTCCGCGAGGCGCTCGCCACCGACAAACGTGCGGTTGCGGCGGGACCGGGCAACCCGCCGGTGGTCGTCGACGAGACCGCCGACATCGAGCGAGCGGCAGCGGCGATCGTGGCCGGAGCATCGTTCGACAACAACGTGATCTGTACCGATGAAAAAGAAGCGATCGTCGTTGCAGCGGTGGCACCGCGGCTGGTGCGGGCAATGGCCGCCAGCAGCGCCTACGTGCTCAAGGAACACGAGCTCAAACGGCTGGAGCGGGTGATCTTCTCCGAAATGGGGCCGCCCAACAAGCCCGGCAAGATCAATCCCGCATTCATCGGGAAGAACGCAGCAACCATCCTCGCCGAGATCGGTGTGCAGGTGGCCGAGGACGTGCGTCTCGTCGTGGCCGAGGTGCCCAACGAGCACAACTTGGTGTGGACGGAGCAGATGATGCCGGTGTTTCCGGTCACGAGCGTGCCCAACGTGGACGTGGCCATCGATCTCGCCGTGCGCGTCGAGCACGGATTTCGCCACACCGCCGGCATCCACTCCACCAACGTCGAGACCATCACACGAATGGCCCGGGCCATGAACTGCTCGATCTTCGTTGCCAACGGACCATTCTTCTCCGGGCTGGGCGAAGGCGGCGAGGGGTACACCTCCTTCTCCATCGCCAGCCCAACCGGCGATGGGCTCACGAGACCGCGAACGTTCTCCCGTCCCCGACGGGTGAGCGTGGTTGGAGCGCTGCGGATCGTCTGAATGGTCGACTTCGCCGATGCCGTTGCCTTGCTCGAGCTGGATTCGGTCGCGGCCGGGATCGTCGCCGGGGACGCCATGGTGAAACGTGCCGGGCTCGACGTGATCCGGACGGGCACGGTGCAGCCCGGCCGCTATCTGATCCTGTTGAGCGGCACGGTTGCCGACGTCGAAGAGGCCCTCGACGCGGCGGCGCTGGTGAGTGGCGATCACGTCGTCGACCGCATGTTCCTCCCCGATCCTCACCCCCAGCTGGCCGGGGCGCTCAGCGGAGGCAGGCGCAAGGCCACCGGGGAGGCGCTGGGGGTGATCGAGACGGTTTCGGTGGCTTCGGTGATCGTGGCGGCAGATGCCGGGCTCAAGGGCGCCGAGGTTGCGTTGCGCGAGATCTTCCTCGCCGACGGTCTCGGCGGGAAGGGCTACCTGCTCTTCAGCGGGCCCCTCGTCGAGATCGAGGCGGCGGTGGAGATCGGCTGCCGGGTGATTCCCGGGGCGATCGTGGCATCTCGGGTGATCGCCCGTCTCCATGAGGAGATGGAGGAGAACCTCGCCGCCCACGGCCGCTTTGCGGTGCGAGTGGGGAGCGAGTGACGTGCATCTGGGGCGTGTGATCGGGACGGTCGTGGCGACAGAGAAGACGCCGGATCTCGAGGGCGTGCGCTTTCTCGTGGTGCAGCCGCTGACGAGAGATCTCCAAGAGCGAGGACGCCCGGTCATCGCCGCCGATGGTGTCGCCATGGCCGGGCCGCAAGAGCTCGTCTACTTCGTGGGCTCACGCGAAGCGGCACAGGCGATGCCCGAGCCGTTCGTCCCGGTGGACCACGCCATCGTCGGCATCGTCGATCAGCTTGCGGTCGAGCCGCTGCCCTCACCACCGGGCGGTGACGCAACAGGTACGACACCACGACGCCGCCGGGGTGGGCGATGAAGATCGCACGCGTCGCCGGGACGGTGGTATCGACGGTTCGGGCCCCGGTGTTCGCCGGCAAACGGCTCCTCCTGTGCGACTATCTCGACCCGGCCGGTGCGGTCACCGGCGACTATGTGATCGCCGTGGACGTCGTTGATGCCGGGTCTGGCGAGACCGTGCTGATCATGGACGAAGGCACCGGGGCGCGGCAGATCCTCGACGAGCGGGTGGCGCCGGTACGGGCGGTGGTCGTCGGGATCGTCGACGAGCTCGATGTCTGACCCGAGCCTCCCACCGGCCGGAGTCGGGGTGGTCCTCGAACCGTGTAGCCTCGAGGCAGCCACCGCAACCTCGAAGGAGGTAATCAACCGATGGGCTTGTTCAAGCCGAACCGCACCGCCTACGCCCACTGCGATCTCTACTGCGGGGTGTACGACCCGGCACAGGCGAAGATCGAGGCGATGTCCGTGATGAAGATCGCGGAGAAATACCACGGCTCGGACGACGAGGTGTTCCGTGATCGCTGCATCACGCTCAAGGAGGAGCGAGCCGAGGATGTCAAACACCACCTCATGGTGCTCTGGGCCGACTTCTTCACCGCAGATCACCGTGAGCAGTTCGCCGGCCTCGACGATCTCTTCTGGCGCGCCATCCATCAAGCGGGTGAGGCCAAGAAGTCGATGGATCCGGCCGAAGGCAAGAAACTGATCGGTCTCATCGACGAGATCGCCGACATCTTCTGGCAGACCGACAAGGCGAAGGAGATGGGCGTCTACCCGCCCAACTGATTCCCTGGTCACCTGATTCGCACGATGGGGCCCTACGGGGCCCCATCGTCGTCATGGGGCGGGACGGCGCTCCTCAGATCGCACCGGCGCCGGACCGAATCGATCGTGGAGCAACCCACCGATGGCGACGCACACGCCCGCGAACACACCCCCGGCGACGAGCAGCTGCGCAAACGCCGCCGGCCAGCCGGCCCCCAGCGCGCCGCCGACGACACGTGCTGCCGCCCAGGCGGTGAGCCCGCCGATCACCGTCAGCGGCACGCTGCGCAGCGCCGGTTCGACGACGGATGCCGCGTGCCCCTCGTTGCTGTCGTCGCCGTACCAGCGAACCGCCAGCACGACCGTGTAGAGCCCGAGGGAGAGCACGGAGGCGACCGCCACTCCCTCGAGACCGTACGTCCGCTGGAGGAGCACATAGATCGGGATGGCCGCAGCCGTCGCCGCCGAACCGATGACCACCGGCGTCCACATGTCCCGTTTCGCATAGAACGCACGGGTCAGAATCTGGAGGGTGCCCCATATGGGTACCGCAAAGGCATAGAAGAACAGGGCGCCCGCTGCCGCCACCGTGTCGCCTGGCTCGAAGGCGCCGTGCTGGAACAGGGTACGGATGATCGGTTGGGAGAGAGCGGCCAGCACCGCGGTGGCGGCGATCGACAGCACGATCACGTAGGAGAGCGCTTTGTCCACCGTACGGCCCATGGCCCTGCGGTTGCCGGCGGCGAACAGCCGGGCCAGGAACGGGTATGCGGCGACCCCGGCCGCTTGCGCTACCGCACCGACCGGTACGAGCATCGTGCGTCTGGCGTATTGGAGATGGGTTTGCGCCGCTTCGCCCACCCGATTGCCGAACACGCTCATCAAGGTCTCGTCGAGAACGACGATGGACTGGCCGATCATGAGTGGCAAGGCGATCTTCACGTACTCGGTGACAACCGGGTCGTTCCACCTCGTGCCGGGAACCCAACGCATCCCGACGGCGCGGGCCCCCCACCATTGCAGAGCGAAGTTCCCGACGATCGACCCGACCAGGGCTCCCCAGATGAACCCTTCCGGTCCCGCGGTCTCGGTGAGGGCGGCATCGGCGAGACCGCCCCCGATGATGGCCACGTTGTAGATGACGGGTGCCGCAGTGGGGACGGCGAACCGGCCCTGGGCGTACTGGACGGCGGAAAACAGGGCACCGGCGACGAAGAAGACCTGAGCGGGAAGCACGATCCGGGTGAGACGGACAGTGGCCGCGAGTTGCTCGGGGGTGAAATCCGGGTAGAGAGCGTCGAGCACGACGGGAGCGGCGAGCCACCCGAGGACGACCAGCACACTGATCGCCGAGACCACCGGTCGGAAGACGGCAGTGAGCGCCCGCCACCCACCCTCTTCGTCGTCGCGTTCGAGGTAGCGCGCAAATATCGGAATGAAGGTGATGGAGAGGAAGCCGCCCGCCAGCAGGTAGTTCAAGAAGTCCGGGATGCGAAATGCGGCGACGTATTGGTCGGTGATCCCGCTAGCGCCGAGCAGGTTGGCAAAGATGATCTCGCGCAGCTGGCCGAGCATCCGGGACAGCAGCACACCACCGGACACGACCAAGGCGGCGGCGCCGATTCGGCGATTCATCGATCGGCCGCTCGTGGACACACCGGGACGCTAGCGGTGCTTCCGCACCGGGTCGCGTCAAGCCAGGTCGCGCCGCCGTAGGATCCAGGTGGTCAAGAGCGTGGCCACCGCGACCACGACCAGTGCCTTGACAACGGCCCCGCCGGCGCCCGGTACCACCGACCCGAGAGCAAAGTCGCCGACGAGACTGGCGACCTCCTCGGGGACGAGTGCGGCGAAGGCGCTGAAGGCGACGCGCCACGCCGAGGTGCTCGCCAGGGCCGGCAACGCACCGACGACGGCGCCTTCCCAGATGAAGACGTAGGCCAATCCGCTCAAGGTGGCGCGCTGAGTCAGGTAACCCAGCGGGGTGAAGAGCGATGCATACACCAGCGCCCCAACGATCGCCGCGACCAGGAGGGGCAGCACGTACTCCCATTCGCCCGTGCGTATGCCCCTGGCGACACCGAGGGTCACCGCTCCGGTCGCAAGCACAGCCGTCGCTGCGGCCACCGAGGCGAGGATCTTGGCCAGAGCGATCATCGCTCGCGGAATCGGTTTCAGGGCGATGAACGAGAGGGTCTCGTCGCGGCGCTCGTCGCCCAGCGACGCCGTGGCCAGGACGAGGGACACGATCGGCATCGCCACGCCGAAGAACAACCCGGCAGTGATACCGACAAAGGTCTCGAATTCGTCGGCCTGGTCGGCGCTCGTGACGAGGAAGACGAGCAGGGCAGGGGCATTGGCGAGCGCCCCCAGACCGAGAAATCTCCGCCACGGCAGTATCTGGCCCACAGTGGCCTTGCCGATGGCGATCACCGGTGTCATCGCCGCCGCACCAGGTAGCGAAACACGCTCTCCAACGAGTCGTCCTCGGTGCGGAACACGGCAATGCGGCAACCGATGCGGGCTGCGATGCTTGGTGCGGCCCGACCCAGCTCGCGGAGATCCGTCGTCTCGATGTGCATGCGCTCTCCGTCGATGGTGGCTCCGATCACCGAGTCTGATTCGAGCAGTGCAACCGCCAGCGGACGTGTCTTGTCGGATTCGATCAGCACTCGATACGGGATGTCCGCCATGGCGCTGCGGATCGCCCCGACATCACCGGCCGCCGCCAGCTTCCCGTCCACGATCGCGATCACCCGGTCCGTCATCCTCTCCACCTCCTGGAGCACGTGGGATGACACGATGACCGTGCGGCCTTCGGCCCCGAGCCGGCGGAAGATGGAGATGAGCCGCGAGCGTTGTACCGGGTCGGTGCCGTTGAGCGGCTCGTCGAGGATGAGAACCGTCGGGTCGTTGACCAGCGCCGCGGCCACTTTCGCTCGCTGGCGCATGCCCTTGCTGAAGCTGGAGATCGGCCGGTCGGCCGCAGCGGTGAGCTCCACATCGGCCAGCGCCGCCTCGACCCGGGCCGCATCGTGACCGCGGTGAGAGAGCCGGGACGAATACGCCACGAGCTCGCGTCCGGTCATGTGCCCGTAGACGGCGTCCTCCTCGGGAACGAGGGCGAGGAAGCGGTAGACGTTCGGGTGGCTACGAGGGTTACGTCCTTCCACCGTGATGCTGCCCTCGGACGGCCGGGCGAGACCCGCGAGCATCCGCAGCAACGTCGTCTTCCCGGCTCCGTTCGGTCCCAGCAGCCCGGTGAGGCCCGGTCCGAACGAACACGACAGGCTGGACACGGCGACCTTCTGTCCGAACCACTTGGAGACGCTGCTCACCGAGACCGTGGCGTCGGCGACGTACGACGGACTCGTCGGGGTCTCGCTCACAGCAGGCCCCGGTAGCGGCGGTCGGTGATCAGACCCGTGGCCAGCGTGATCACGACGATGACGAGCAGCGACGCCCACGAGTCGAGCCCCGCATCAACCGGTATGAGCGTCGGGGTGGTGCGTCCGAACAGCCAATCGCGCACCACATGGGGGTGATCGCCAATGGCCAGCCACGCCGCCCAGTCGTTCCCGGCATCCACCAGGACTCGGGAGAACACGCCGGCGCCGAACATGAGCCCGAGGTAGGCCCCCGTGGCGACGCCGATGCGTCTGGCGAACGTGGCGACGAGCAACGCCGGCATCCCGTATGCCAGGGCGTAGAACACCGACGCCGCAAGCGATCGCAGGTAGTCGCCGCCGCCCTCGAGGAGATTGGCGGCGAAGCCTTCGCCACCCAGCGACGAGAAGCCGATGTAGAGCAGCGTCTGCGGCAGGACCATGAATCCACCGACGACGATGGCGAGCGCCGCACCTCGAGCGAGGAGGTAGTCGTAGGCGCTCAGCGGTCGTGAGCTATACACCGCCAGTACGCCGTCCTCCCGATCGCTGATCAGCAGAGCGGGTGCGGCCAATGCGCTGAAGATGAGCACCGGTCCGGCGACGATGTCGAAGTAATTGGCATGCGACGCAAAGGGTGTGTCGGTCAGGTCGGCCTCGGTCAAGGTGGTCGACAGGAAGAGAAACCCGACGAGTCCCACGGCCGGGAGCAGGGAGATGGCGATGAGCAGGAATGGAAGCACCTTCTTCCGTGCCCTCCGGCGCAACCCGAGCACCCGGCGCAGGCCGTCTCGGATGGTGGCCCGGATCGCCGCGCCACGACCGAGCCGGGGACCGTCGTGAGGCACGTACCCGAGGTCGAAGACCGCGCCCTGATCGGTGGCGTACGGCTCACTCATGGCGTTCTACTTCGTCCGGTCTCCACACCGGCACCGCTTGGTGCGGCATCGCCGAGAAAGAGGTCTTCGAGTGTGTGGGAGCGGCTGGCGAGCTTGCGAATGCTGGCGCCGGCGGCCACGACGGCATCCCGCACCGTGGCAAACGGATCCGCAGTGGGGTGGCTGACGAGCAAGCTGTGGCTGGTGCGGCGCACCGTGGCGCCGGCTCGGTCGAGAGCGTCGATCACTTCGTCGATTGCATCGAACAGTTCGACCTCGACCGTGTGTGCGTCGACGAGCGTGCTCAGCGGGCCCTCGCGCAGCACGTGTCCGCCATCGAGCATGACCACCCAATCGGCCGTCGATTCGATGTCGCTCAGAACGTGGGACGACGTCATCACGTTGATGCCGAACCCGGCGAGCCGCCCGATGAGCGCCAGCATCTCCTCCCGTCCCTCGGGGTCGAGCCCGGCGGTGGGTTCGTCGAGCAACACGAGATCGGGATCGAACACGATCGCCTGTGCCAGCTTTGCCCGCTGCTTCATGCCCGTGGAGAACTCGCCGAGCGGTCGAAAGCGCTCCTCGTGGAGTCCAACGAGCGTCAACACGTCCGAAGCGCGTTGCTTGGCTGCTCGCGTGGGGATTCCGGCCAGCTCGGCTGCGTAGATGAGAAAATCCGCAGCAGTCTGGTCTTGCGGCAGACAATCGCTTTCCGGCATGTAGCCCACCCGGCTGCGTACTGCGATCGGATCCACATGAGGGTCGATACCCATCACATCGACGTGACCCGCGGTGGGGGTGAGGATCCCGAGCAGGATCTTCATCAACGTCGTCTTGCCGGCGCCGTTGGCGCCCACCAGACCGGTGGTTCCGGGCGGCACCTCGAGGTTCACGTGATGCAGCGCCACGACGTCGCCGTAGGCGTGCCCGAGATCGACGCTACCGATGATGGGGGTCACGACGCGCCGGGACCCTCGGCCCCTCCGCTTCTCCGGCGATCCAGCATGGCGCGCCCCGCGTTGCGTAGGCGTTCACGTTGCCGCCGTGCCCACGGGAACTCGGGGGAGAGGATGGCCAAGCCGGCGATGATCAACGGTATGCCGGGCCCCGGCACCACCAGAAGAACGATCCCGACCAGCGTGAGCCCACCCCCGACGACGAGCAACGCCGTTTTGCGCAGCGCAGCCCACACGCCGGAGGACGGTCGCATCTCGGTCGGGTCGGACATGCCGGGGAGTGTATTGCGATTGCCGTCACGCCGACACCGTGAGGGCACCGTCGGCGAGCACCCACCGGTTGTGTGTCGTGGCGGTGGCGAAGCGTTCGTCGTGGGTCACGACCACCAAGGCGCCGGGAAAGGCTCGGAGCGCCGTCTCCAGCCGCTCGATGGTGGGAAGGTCGAGGTGGTTCGTCGGCTCATCGAGCAAGAGGGCCCAGGCGTGCGCACCGAGACCGAATGCGATGCGCAGCTTGCGCGCCTCCCCGGGAGACGGCAGGTCCGACGCCAGCACCCGCTCCGGATCGGCGCCCAGTGCGGCGAGAAGCGACAGCACCCTGCCCCGTGGCTCCGGGGGCAGGCTGTGCACGTCGTCGAGCGTCTCTCGGGCATCGGCCTCCGTCAGCTCCTGGGCGAGGTGCACCAGCCGCAACGGAGGCAGCTTCGAGCCGGCAACGAGGTTGTCCATGAGCGTCGTCTTGCCGGCTCCGTTCCGACCGCACAGCCAGATGCGGTCCGCTCGTTCGAGCGTGACCGAGACGTCGGGCACCAAGGTGGTCGCACCGGCTGCCAGGGGACCGCGGTAGCTGAGCAAGGTTGGCTTGCGGGGCGGTTCGTAGCCGAAGGTGACCGAGCGGCCGATGGCGCGCACCACATCGTCGGTGGCCAGCGTCTCCTCGATGCGCTCCGCCCGGGCTCGATCGGTGCGCCGTCGTTGCTCGCCGGCCGCGGCGCCGGCGGCGTGGCGTGCCTTGCGCTCCATCGAACGCGCATCGGGATCAGCGGGACCGGCGCGGCGTACGCTGCGGCGGTGTCGTGCCGCCTTGGTCGCAGCCGCCCGCCGCTGATCGGCGATGCGGCGCTCCAACTTGCGTTGTTCGCTGCGCAGCGCCTGGCGTTCCTCGGTGCGGGCGGCATCGGCCGCAACCCACGCCGCCCTCGCGGTGTCGTAGCCGCCGGAGTGCACCTCGACCGACCGGTTGCGCACCACTGCGGTGCGGATACAGAGATCGTTGAGCACCTCGCGATCGTGCGACACGACGAGACCGATCCCCGGGAAGTCGGCGAGGGCGTCGAGCAGCAAATCCCTGGCTTCAGCGTCGAGATGGTTTGTCGGCTCGTCCAGCATGAGGACGTCGGGTCGCACCGCCAGGGCCGCACCGATCTGCCATCGCTTTCGTTCCCCCGGCGACAGGGTGTGCCAGCGACGTAGGTTCGGCGGGTTGAGACCGAGGCGGCCCAACCAACGTTTGATGTCGCCCGTCGTCCCTTTGGCGAGGGACTCGATGGCCGGGGTCATGGTCTCCACCGTCTGCTCACAGAGAATCGCGGCGAGTGTGGAGGGGAGCCGCACATCCCCCCGCCGGGACTGCAGCTCGCCGGCGATGAGACGGAGCAACGTCGTCTTGCCAGATCCGTTGGCGCCGACGACGCCCGTCCACCCGGGGCCGAGGGTGAACGAGACGTCCTCGAGGATGGGGACTGCGGAGCTGTATGAGAACGAGAGATCCTCGATGAGGAGCGATGTGGCTAATGACAAGGAAGGACTCCAATCGCAGCGGGCCGAAGTGGCCACGGAAGGGTGATCGGGCTACTTCCTGGTGCGCACCTGTCCTCCGCACTCGGTGACCGCAGGCTAGTTGTGTTGTCCATGGAGGTTGTTGACACGATGAGGTGAGCCTCGACAGCCGGTCGGGCGAGGTCGGGTATATCGTCGCACCCCACATGAACGTCGTTGTTGCCGCCGTGGCCGCCCTCGTCGCCGCCTGGTTTGCGGTACGTCTCTACGTGGCGCATCGCGACCGACACCGGCTGCATCTGTTGGTGTGGTCGGTGGCCATGGCCATGTTCGCCACGGCAACGGCGGCTCTCGCCGGAGGTCTCCAGTTCGGCTGGTCGCCGGCGACCTTCCGGTTGTTCTATCTGCTCGGTGCGATCGTCAACATCCCGCTGCTCGCTGCGGGGTCGGTTGCACTCGTGCTGGGGGAATCGGCGGGGCGCCGTTTCACCGCAGGTGTGATCGGATTCACCGTGGCCGGAGCCCTGGCCGTCGTCACCGCGCCTCTTGCCGGTTCGCTTGCGGGTGTGGAGGTTCCGGAGGGTTCCGAGCTCTTCGACTTCACGGTGGCGGTGGGGGGATTCTCGGTACCCGGGCCGCGGGTGTTCGCGGTCATCGCCGGGGCGGTGGGTACGACGATCGTGGTCGTGCTGGCAGGGCTCTCGGCCGTCCGCTGGTGGCGAGCCGAACGAAGACGCAGCGTCGCCAATCTCTTCATCGTGGGCGGGATGCTGGGCCCGGCCTTGGGAGGGTCGTTGACCGCTCTCGGAGAGGGCGGTGGTTTGGCCATGTCGCTTCTCGTCGGCGCCGTATTGTTGTACACCGGGTTCGTGATGGCTTCGGGATGACGATGCTGCGTATGGAGTTGGCCACCCCACGGATGCGGAGGTTGCTTGCGATCTTGACGGTCGTGGCGATGGTGGGCGTCGCCTGCGACGCTGGAGAACCGGAGGTGGAGGCCCCCGAGACCGTCGAGACGTGCGATGGTCTCGTCGATGTCGGCGAGCAGCTGATTCGCGCCTATGTGCAGGTGCTGGAACGCACCGATGTCGGTGAGCTGGTGGCGGGGACGCCAAACGAGAATCTCGATGAGCTGAGACGTATCGGCGACGAGCTCGATGTGCGCGCTGCCGGGTTGGGCTGCGACGCTGCCGATCTGCAGGCCGCCGTCGTTGCAGCCACCGACGATCTCGAGCCGACGACTCCCAATGTCGAGATGTTGCTCGACGTGTTGCGAGCAGACATCGGCGACCCCGCCGGGTCAGAGACCGGTGCATCGACGACGACTGTCACGCCGACAACGGTGGCCACCACGAGCCCTTGATCGGGGATGGTCGACTCCCGTGGCGTCGTGTCACGTCAAGCGGGAGGCGGCGCCGTCGTCGAGCAACCACGTCACGTTGCGATTCGCCTTGGCCACGAGCCACGCCGGGAGGGGATCGCTGTGTTCCAGCACTCGGTGGACCATGTCCGCTTTGGCCAGACCGGTGACGATGAAGATGAGGGATGAGGCGGCCGCCAGCAGCGGCAGCGTGGCGGTGATGCGCCATGCCGCCTGCGACTCCACCCAGACCGCCACGAATCCGGGATCGGCGGCATCGAGAGCATCCGTGCCCGGAAACAACGATGCCGTATGGCCGTCGTCGCCGAGGCCGAGCACCACGAGGTCGGGCGCCCCCCGGTCGAGGTGCGGCATCACCACCGCGGTGTAGGCGGCGGCTGCCGCATGCGGGTCGCCCAGCTCGTACTCCGGGCCAAGCAGTGCATCGCCGGCCGGACCGAGCAGACGGCGGATGGTGCCGGCGTTGGAATCAGGATGATCCGGGGGGACCCACCGCTCGTCACCGAGCCACAGCACGACCTGCGACCAGTCGAGCTTGGCCTCTCCCAGCAGCCGGTACGCCGCCTGTGGGGTGGTGCCCCCGGCGAGCCCGATGTTGCCGGAGGGACGGGAGGCAACCTGCCAGGCGATCGTTGCGGCCGCCGCCTTCGCAACTTGGTCCGGTGTGGCGTAGACATGGATCATGCGCCAACGGTACCGGCGGTCGTCGCACCGTGCCCCTTCATGGAAGGTGGCGGTCCTGTCTGAGAGAATCGAGGGATGCAGACACGAACGTTGAAGGTACGCACGAGCACGGACGCAGTGGTGGCGAAGGTGACCATGGGGGGCAAGGGCCCGGTCGGTGTGTTACTCGCCCACGGCGCAGGCGTGGGACAGGACCACTCGTGGATGCGGACGATGCGGCGTCTTCTCGCCGGCGGGGGATATCCGGTGATGACCTTCGATTATGCATACATGGCGCAGGGGAGACGAGCGCCCGACCGGCTGCCACGACTGCTCGACGTACACGAAGCCGCGCTCGCCAGGTTCGGCGACTACGCACGGCGAATCGTGCTCGCCGGCAAGTCGATGGGGAGCAGGGTCGGTTCCCATCTCGTCGATGAGCGCAACGCCGCACCGCTCGGGCTCATCCACTACGGCTACCCCCTCGTTCCGATGGGCAAAAAGGAGCCGCGTGACACCGAGCATCTCCGCCGTCTCGATACTCCTCAACTCTTCTTCGCCGGAAGCAGAGACAAGCTCTCCCCACCGGAGGTCCTCGCACCGATCGTCGCACAGCTGTCAGACGCAACGCTCGAGACGGTCGACGACGCCGATCATTCGTTCGCCGTCCCCAAGCGAAGCGGCCGCACCACCGCAGAGGTGCTGGAGAGCATCGCCGCAACGTCGGTGGCGTGGATCAGCCGCGTGGCGGCGGCTGGTAGCGACCCCCGACGATCCGGCCCCGGTTGAGCTCCAGGGTCCACACGGATCCCTTGCGCCACTCCAGCTCATCGCCAAAGCGCACACCCTCCGCCGCGAGCATCCCCAGCAGATCGGCGATGGCGTCACCGTGGGCGCACAGCACGGCAACGTCGTGTGCCAGCGTCCTGATGTGCTTGAGCAGATCTTCCGGCGGAGCGCCCTCGACGAGCGCCGCCGGGTGCTGCACCCTCACGTCGAGCGCTTGGGCCAGCGGCGCCACGGTGTCGTGACAGCGCCGGTAGCGCGATGCCTCGATCGCGGTGAGCGGTCGCTTCAGCAGCCGGGCCGCGATCGCGGCAGCTTGGCGGTGGCCGCGGCTCGACAGCGGTCTCTTGTGGTCCTTCTTCGAGTTCGGGTTGCGCTTGCCGGCGTTGGCGTGTCTCACGAGATACAGCGTCGATTGGTGGGGTCGCTCGATCATCTGGATCGCCCTGGCCAGCACGTTCCTGTCCCGTGTGTACGAGACCATCCGCTGTGCCTTCTTGGGGCTCAGCCAGCGCACCTCGTCGACCTCGCTGTTGGCGGCGAACGCTTCGCCTTCGGTGGCGACGAGCCAGTACCGGACCACCTTGGCGCGTCCCTTGACGCGATAGCCGAGTGACCCGATGTAGCCACGCAGGGTTCCGTGGACCCCGGCTTCCTCCTCGGTCTCGCGCAAGGCTGCGGCCTCGAAGGACTCGTTGGGATCGAGATGCCCTTTGGGTAGCGACCAGTCGTCGTACTTCGGCCGGTGGACCAAGAGAAACTCGATCCCGGAGGGACTGCGCCGGTACGGCACCGTACCGGCTGCCTTGGAGAGAGTCCTGGCCGCCACGCTCGACCTATGCCGACCCGTCGACCGATCTGTCCAGTGCCGCTTGGCGCAGCACCTCGTGGGCGTTGATGCCGGCGACCACCGGCACCTTCGTCCACGTCTCGTCGCTCAGCTCCCAGGAGAGGACGTCGTCTGCCATAGCCGCATCGAGGATCTCCTGCAGTCTCGCCTGGAGACGAATGTCGACAACCGGCACCAGCGATTCGACCCGGCCGTCGAGATTCCGCTGCATGAGATCGGCTGAGCCGATGTAGTAGACCGCACCGTTCTCCGGTGTCCCGAACCTGTAGATCCTCGAGTGTTCCAGATACCGGCCCACGATCGACCGCACCGTTATGTTGTCCGACAGCCCGGGAATCTGGGGCCGCAGCGAGCAGATCCCCCGCACCACCAGCTCGACGGGACAACCCTGCTGGGATGCGGCGTACAGCTCGCCGATCATCTCGGGATCCACGAGATGGTTGATCTTGAACATGATGTGGCCCGCTGCGCCCTTGGATCCCTCCTCGCGGATACGCTCGGTGAGACGGGAACGCAGCGTCTCGGGAGCGACGATCAAACGGCGGGCCGCATGCGGGGTGCCATACCCGGTGAGGGCGTTGAACAAGTCGGAGAGATCTTCGCCGATGTCCGGATCGTCGGTGAAGACTGCCACGTCCTCGTACAAGCGTGCTGTCTTTGGGTTGTAGTTGCCGGTGCCGACGTGGGCATACCTGCGCAACGCCCCGTGCTCCCGACGGACGACGAGCAGGGCCTTGGCGTGGGTCTTCAACCCAACGACACCGTAGGCGACATGGACCCCGGCGTTCTCCAGCATCTTCGCCCACGTGATGTTGGCCGCCTCGTCGAACCTCGCCTTCAGCTCGACGAGCACCGCCACCTGTTTGCCTGCTTCGGCGGCATCGACGAGGAGCTGCACGATCGCTTCCTCACCGCCCTTGCCGGGGTCGTCCGGGGCCCACGTTCGGTACAGAGTCTGCTTGATGGCGAGAACCTCGGGATCGCGGGCGGCCTGCGCGAGAAACGCCCGCGTCGACGTGGCGAACGACTCGTAGGGATGATGCACGAGGATGTCACCTTGATTCAGCTCGGCGAAGAAGTCGACGCCCCCGTCGGAGTGGCCGGTGAGTCGGGCGCTGGTGGTGGGGCTCCACACGGGTTCTTTGAGATCGGACCGGTCGAGGTCGTACAGCGAGAACAGGTCGCCGAGCCCCAGCGGTGTCGTGCGGGTGTATACGAGTGATGGGCTCAGTTCGAGCTCGCGCATCAGGAGCTCGACCACGGTATCGGATGCTGCTGCGTCGACCTCGAGACGCACCGCACTGGCAGAACGCATCCGAAAGCGGAGCACGGACTCCATCGCCTCGAGTAGATCGTCCGCCTCCTCCTCCTCCAAGGCGAGGTCGGCGCTACGGGTGACTCGAAACGCGTGGACCTCGGCGACCTCGTGACCGGGGAACAGCCGGCCCACGTGGTGGGCGATGACCTGCTCGATGGGTACGAAGCGCATCGGCTCGGCTTCGATGAAGCGGTCGAGCAACGGGGGGACCTTCACTCTGGCGAACTGGAGGCCACCGGTGTTCTTGCGAACCACGACGGCGAGATTGAGCGACAGGTTCGAGATGTAGGGGAAGGGATGCGCCGGGTCGACCGCAAGCGGTGTGAGCACGGGGAACATGTCGCGGTCGAATCGTTCCGACAGCTCTCGGCGTGTCTCGGTGCTCAGATCGCCGACGTCGACGAGGGTGATTCCCTCCTTCTCCAGCTCAGGGCGGAGCTCGTCGACGTACAGATCGTCGATGCGGTGGGTGAGCTCACGCACCCGCAACCTGATCGCATCGAGCTGCTGCGTCGGCGTGAGTCCGTCCGGCGCCTGAGGTTGGAGAGCTCCTGCTGCCTGGTTGAGCAGTCCGGACACCCTCACCTGGAAGAACTCGTCGATGTTTTGCGCCACGATGGCGACGAACTTGAGGCGCTCCAGAAGCGGGAGATCGCGATTCTCGGACAGGGCGAATACTCGCTCCTGGAAGGCGAGAAGGGAGAGCTCTCGATTGATCAAGTGCTCGGGAGACAGTGTCATCATGGGCATCGTAGCGAAGCAGGTACGAACGGCCGGTTGGCGCCGGCACAGACCTAGCCTCTGCCCGTGGACGGGGTTCGGCAGCGGAGATGCGCCTGGCGCTTTGCGTTCGCGGTGGGGGTCCTCGGGATCGTCCTGGCTGCGTGCGGCGACACCGGGCCGGATGCGGGACCACCAGGCGACCCACAAACGGTGTGTGCCATCAATTTCTGCATCGATTATCCGGGCGATTGGACGGTGCTCGAGGAAGGCGACGACTTCGTCACGTTCGCCCATCCGGCGGATCCCGAAATCGTTCTCGCCTCCGCTGCGCAGGTGAACATGGAAGGCGTGGTCACCCAAGCCGGCGAGAGCTGGCCCCAGCTCACAGATGGGGTGGTGCGTGCCTTCTGGAGCCTGTTGGGTGAGACCGGTGCCCGGCTCTCCACCCTCGATCCACGCCGCGATGGATCCGTGGCATCGCTCGGCACTCATGAAAACGGCAGGCTGTGGCTGCTGATTGCGCCGATCGATTCGACAAATGCGGTGGGTGTGGAGGTGCGGGCTCCAAACACCACGTGGTCGTCTCACGTCGACGTGTTCTTCGATTCGCTTCGTGTCGGGTAGCGGCCGGGTTGCGACGTCGCGATCGGGACTCACCCGTAGACTCGGGTCGATGAATGCGATTCGCGTCGTGGGAGGGACACCGCTGCACGGCGAGGTGTCCGTTCTCGGTGCCAAGAACGCCGTTCTCAAGCACATGGTGGCGACGTTGATGGCGCCGGGCCGTCACGTTCTGCACAACGTGCCGGGGATACTCGACGTGCAGATCATGGGTGACGTGTTGCGCTACATCGGCGCCGCCTGCACCCGGGACGACACGACGCTGATCGTCGACGTCCCCGAGGAGCTTCGCCCGGAGGCACCCCTCGATCTCGTGCGCAAGATGCGGGCGTCGATTCTCGTGCTCGGTGCGCTGCTCGCCAGGTGTGGCGAAGCCAGGGTTGCGCTTCCCGGCGGCGACGATTTCGGATCCCGCCCGATCGACTTTCACGTCGACGGTCTCGAGAGCCTCGGTGCCGTCTTCCACCTCGAGCATGGAGTGCTGTACGGAGCCGCCCCCGACGGGCTGTACGGCACCGACATCGTGCTGGAGCTCCCTTCGGTGGGAGCTACGGAGAACATCATCCTGGGGGCGGTGCTCGCCAAGGGCCGCACCACGATCACCAACGCCGCTCGGGAACCCGAGCTGCGCGATCTCGCCGATCTGCTCAACAAGATGGGCGCCAAGGTCTCCGGAGCCGGGACGGCGATCATCGAGATCGACGGTGTCGACCACATGGAGCCCACCAGCCACCGGGTCGTCCCCGATCGGCTGGAAGCAGGGACCTATGCCCTCGCCGGTGCGATCAGCGGAGGGCACGTGACGGTGCGGGATTGCGTTCCCGATCACCTGCGGATGGAGTTGCGCAAGATGCGCGAGGCCGGCTGCACGGTGGACAGCGGTCTCGATTGGGTCGGCGTCGCCGGTCCGAAGCGACCCGTCGCTGTCGACTTCGCCACATTGCCCTATCCAGGTTTCCACACGGACATGCACCCCCAGATGGTTGCCTTTCTCGCCGGTGCCGATGGGACCTCGCTCATCACCGAGAACATCTATGCGGCGCGCTTCCGCTACATCGGCGAGCTGAACCGCATGGGAGCCGACATCCACACCGACGGCCAGCACGTCGTGATTCGCGGCGTCGCGCGCCTCAGCGGCTGCGAAGTGGACGGTTGTGACATCCGGGCCGGTGCGGCGATGGTGCTCGCCGGTCTCGCCGCCGATGGTGAGACCGTGGTCACGGAGGCGCATCACATCGATCGCGGCTACGACGGCTTCGTACCGAAGCTGGCCGCTCTCGGAGCCAGGATCGAGCGCATGTGAAGGGGGTCGCGCGGAGCGTGACCGGTGCGCTGGCGGTGGTCATGCTCGCGGCGATGGTCCACCCTGTAGCTGCGGTGGAGCGACAGCGCGGCGCGGTCGCCGCGGGCAACGACATCGAGTCGGTGATGCTCATCCCGGAGCTGGGAGCGACGATCGGTCTCGGTCGATGGGAGTACGGCGGCAGTATCGAGATCACGGCACATCGAGACGGGCTCGCCGTCATCGAGACCGTGACCATCGACGACTACCTCGCCGGCGTACGTGAGGTGCCGCTCTCCTGGCCGGCGGAGACGTTGAAGGCGCAGGTCGTGGCAGCCCGCACCTACCTGGCGTGGACATTGGAGCGGGGGCGATCGAGCGGAGGTGAGCAGTACGACTACGACATCTGCGCCACGACTGCCTGTCAGGTGTACGCCGGCACGAGCGTGGTTGGAGAGCGCGACGGCGCGCGCTGGTTGGATGCCATCGCCGCCACGGGCGCCGAGGTCCTGCTGTGGGATGGCAAACCGGCACAGACCCTGTACTCCTCGAGCGCGGGGTCGCGCACTCGGGCCGTCGAGGACGTCTTCGGCGGTGTTGCCAAGCCCTATCTCCGTCCCGTCGAGTCACCCGAGGCGGGGGTCACCCCCTACGAAGCCTGGGCGTTCACCCTCGACGTCGAAGCGTTTCGTCGCATCCTGGGCCGCGCCGGCTACGAGATCGGGGCTGATGTGTTCTCCATCGAGGTGGATCGTCCCGGAGAGGGCGGTGGTCCGGCAACGATGATCGTGACCAGCGACTCGGGGCGTATCGGGGTGCCTGTTCACGACGTGCGCTGGCTGTTCAACGACATCGGCCCCCGGCTCTACCCCGGTCTCCTCCCGGCCCCGAGTCCCCACGGGGGACGCTGGCCGCAGACGGTTCTTTCGTACACCTTCCACATCGACCATGAGCCGGGTCGAGCGAGACCGGCTCCTCCGCACCTCCCCCCGGAGGATGTTCCCGCGGGGGGGACCGTGACATTCCGCGGTGAAGGCTGGGGCCATGGTGTGGGCATGAGCCAGTGGGGTGCCAAGGCGCTGGGAGATCGCGGTGCGGGGTATGAGGACATCCTGGCGCATTACTACAGCGGTCTGCGACCCCACGCCGGCACCGCATTGCTCCCGGACACGGTCCGGGTCGGGCTGGTCACGGGAGCGACCGACGTGACCGTCCAGCTCAACGGTGATGTCGAGATCCGGATCAACGGCGTACCGGCCGGGGTGGCAGGTGCCGGGGAGTGGTCGTTCCTGGCGCAGGGCGACTCGGTGGGAGTCGTGGTCCCCATCGCACATACCGCTCTCGGCGAGCGGATCGCAGCTCGGCCCTGGCCGCGGTGACCCAGAGCGGGTGATGCCCGGCCCCGATCGTGGGGAGCGGACCCATTTGTCCTACACTCGTAGTGGGAATACCCCGTCGTGGTCCGGGTTGTCGCCGATGACGGTGCCTGCCCTCTCCGGCAGGCCTTGCGACCAAGCAACCGGATCCGACCCATCCAAGCAACAGCGAGCAACGAGTGAACGACGCCGAACAGACAACGACTTCTCCGGTGGCCGCCATGGCCGAGACCGAGCGCAGCTCCACGATCACCATCGCGTCTCCCGGCGACGACACCCCTCCGGTCAGCGGCGAGAGCGACATCGACATGACGGTGCTCGAGGAGACACTCGAGTACATCCGGCCCGCGCTCCAAGCCGACGGGGGCGATCTGATCCTGCTCGGCACCAACGGGGGCACGGTGAATCTGCAGCTCGTGGGTGCGTGTGGTGGGTGCCCGCTGTCGACGATGACGTTGACCGCCGGGATCGAGCGGATCCTGCAGGACCGCGTGCCCGGGGTGGAGGAGGTCGTTGCGGTCTGATCGGCCGCACCGGCGGTAACCTCGCCCGGTGTCCCCGCCACCCTCATCGCTCGAGGCGCTCGCACCTGATGCACTCATCGGGCGTGCCATAAGTGGCGACCGCCGGGCACTGGCCCGTTTGATCAGCATCGTCGAGGATCAGCGGCCGGCGGCCTCTCATCTGCTCGCCGATCTCTACCGGCGTGGGGGGGCGGCGTGGAGCATCGGAGTGACCGGCGCTCCCGGCGCCGGCAAGTCGACCTTGGTCGATCGCCTCATCCGGCGCATCCGCAACGATGGCGAGCAGGTGGCCGTGTTGGCCATCGATCCGTCCAGCCCGTTCTCCGGGGGAGCGGTGCTCGGAGACCGAGTGCGCATGCAAGACCACATCACAGACCCCGGTGTCTACATACGCTCGCTGGCCACCCGCGGCCACCTCGGCGGTCTGTCGCGGGCCACACCACAAGCGAGCGTCGTGCTCGAAGGCGTCGGCTTCCGCGAGATCGTGATCGAGACCGTTGGTGTCGGTCAGGCCGAGGTGGCGGTTGCCGCCCAGACCGATACGACGCTGGTGGTGGTCAACCCCGGTTGGGGGGACAGTGTGCAAGCCGCCAAAGCCGGTTTGCTGGAGGTCGGTGACATCTTCGTGGTCAACAAAGCGGATCGCGACGGTGTCGAGCAGACGGTGACCGACCTCAAGCAGATGCTGCAGCTGGGCAGCCCGCAGCCGTGGTGGCCGCCGATCGTGACCACCATCGCTACCGAGGGCGAAGGCGTCGAGCGACTGTGGGATGCCATCGTCGAGCACCGTAGCCATCTCGGTGAGGGCGACCGTCGCGAAGTCGCCCGGCGGCACCGCACCGCAGCGTTGCTGCGCGCCACGGTCGAGGAGGAGGTGCGAGCGGTCATCGGCGCCAATGTCGCGGGTGAGGCGTGGGAAGCGGCCCTCGATGAGGTGATGTCGCGCACCACCGATCCCTGGGCTGTGGCACGACGGCTGACAGCCGACATCACACAGCGGTAGCCTCGCCATTCCGCAGCGCCGTGCGCACCGCGAGCGAGAAAGGCAGCACCGTGAGCTTCGTCCACTACACCACCGAAGGCGCCGTCGCCAGGATCGCCATGGACCGGCCGCCGGTGAATGCGCTCAACGCCGAACTGATCGCCAACCTCGATTCTGCGCTCGATCTCGCCGCCGATGACACGATCCGCGCCGTGGTGGTCCATGGCGCCAAGCACTTTGCCGCCGGTGCCGACATTCATCGGTTCGTCGATGCTTTCGACAGCGGTGAGTCGGAACCCCAGGCGAGTGGGCTTGCAGCTGTGGTGCGCAAGCTCGAGCGGCTCGCCAAGCCGACCATCGCCGCCATTTCCGGTTTTGCGCTCGGTGGGGGGCTGGAGCTGGCGATGGGCGCCGACTTCCGGTATCTGGCGGACGACGCCAAGGTGGGTCAGCCGGAGATCCTGCTTGGCATCATTCCCGGCGCCGGAGGCACGCAGCGCCTGCAGCGCATCGTCGGCTACCAACGCGCCAAGGAGATGAACATGTCCGGCCGCCAGGTGGGCGCCGAGGAGGCGAAGGCGCTACGTCTCGCCGACAAGGTCGTCTCGCCGGACCAGCTGGTGGACACGGCCATGACCGACGCCGCACGATGGGCGAGCGGCCCGACCAAGGCGTACGGCTACGTGAAGTCGACGATGACGGAGGGCCACGGGCGCCCCATCGACGATGCGATGGCGATCGAGGCCGACGGCTTCAACGCGGTCTTCGGTACCCAGGACGCCAAGACGGGGATCCTCGCCTTCGTGAACAAGGAGCAGGCCGACTTCACCGGCAGCTGACGCCCATGGTCGCGATCCTCCGATGCGCACCGTGCGGCGATCGCGGTTTCACGGCCGGAAGCGGGCGGCGAGCCGAGCGAGGTTGCGGCGCCACACCGCCTCCAAGACGGGCTTGCCGACGAGACCTCCGAGCGACCCGCCGAGACGGAGGGGGAAAATGAGCTCTTCTTCCCAGATGAAACGGGTGCGATCTCCCGCCGGTTCGAGACGGAACTCACCCCGACCCGTGACCAAGCCGCGATGGGTGATGGCCATGCGGTGGGGCGGATCCCATGCGGTGAACTCCATGACGTCGGTGGTCGACAGGGGCCCAACCCGGGTGAGGACCTCCATCGTCGTCCCCACGCCCGCGCGCTGGTCGGATGTGATCCTGATGGACTCTGCATCAGCCATCCAGTGGGTGTGGCTGGGCAGATGGGCGATGTCGTTCCACACCGTTTCCACGTCCGCATCGATCATCTGCTCGACCCTGATCGCAACCGGCATGCGGCGAGGGTAGACCACCCGCCGCGGGACCGCGCTGCTTCGCCACGGGCGTCACGGGCAATGCGACGGAACCCGGTTGCCGCCCTTTCCAGCAATAGGTATATTCGGCACGACGCCGAGTCAGCAAGGTCCGCAGGGAATCCGGGCCACAGGGGAGGACTCCAGTCGGTCGTCGGCTTCATGCATCATCACCAGCATCCGTCTGGTGTCGCACGCAGGTGAACACAGGATGCCGCCTACGGGTGCCTCGTGCCCGGCATCCGTGAGGCGGTAGGCGAAAGCGGGCTACGCCTAGGCCCTCATCGCCCTAGAGACAGAGGCTCACCGTATGGTGGGCCTCTGTCGCGTTTCGTGCGACGGGAGGCGATGAGCGGTGATTCCGCGAGAATGATCCCGTGATCTACCTCGACCACGCCGCCACCACGCCGATGCGTCCGGCGGCACAGGAAGCCATGGAGCCGTTCCACTCGGCACGCTTTGGCAACCCATCCGGAGTGCACGAGATCTCGCGCCGCGCCAAGAATGCGATGGAAGAGGCCAGGGAGAGGGCGGCGGAGTTCCTCGGCGCCAGCCACCCGTTGGAGATCGTGTTCACCGGTGGTGGGACCGAAGCAGACAACCTCGCGATCGCGGGAGCGGTGCTCGCCGCCGACAGCACGGGGAAGCGGGATCGAGGTGTCGTGACCGTGTCCACCGAGCACGAAGCCGTCCTGGAGTCGGCTCGCTTCGTGGCTCGGCTCGGTTATCCGGCGACGATCGTTACGGTGGACCGTCAGGGTGTCGTCTCGTCCGATGCGATTGCCGCAGAGCTGCACCGCAACCCCGCGGTGGTCTCGGTGATGGCCGCCAACAACGAGACGGGAACCGTCCAGCCGGTGCGCGACGTCGCAGCGATCGTCGGCGATCTGGCGGTGGTGCACACCGATGCGGTCCAGGCGTTCGTCAGTGAGGACATCACCGTGGAAGGCACCGGCGCACATCTCATCTCGATCGCTGCACACAAGTTCGGCGGTCCCCAGGGGGTCGGTCTGCTGTACGTACGCAACGGGATCGAGCTCGAGCCGGTACTGCATGGGGGTGGGCAGGAGCTGGGTCGCCGCTCGGGTACGCACAATGTGGCCGGCATCGTCGGCATGGTTGCGGCCATGGAAGCCGCAGTAGCCGATCGCACCGACTTCCGGCGCCGGGTCGGCGAGATGCGTGACGCCTTCGAGGCGGTGCTCAGCAACGAGATCCCGGACCTGGAAGTGCACGGCGCGGCCCGTCGTCTCGTCCAGCACAGCCACCTGCGCATACCTGGTGTCGCCGCCGAGACGCTGCTCATCCGGCTCGACCAGGACGGTGTCGCTGCTGCCGCAGGATCGGCGTGCCACAGCGGGGCGATCGAGATGTCCCATGTGCTCGCAGCCATGGGCATGGACGAAGAGGAAGCCGGGGAGTCTGTTCGCTTCACGTTTGGCTGGAACTCGACCATGGATGAGACGCTCGATGCCGCCCGAACCGTGAGCAAGCTGGTGGCGGAGCTGCGATGAGGGCTCTCGTTGCCATGTCGGGAGGCGTGGACAGCTCAGTTGCCGCGGCGCTCGTGCTCGAAGCCGGATACGACGTCGTCGGCGTGACGCTCAAGCAGTGGGAGGGCGCCGATGGTGCGTTGCCCACCGCAGGGTGTTGCACCGTGGGAGACGCCGAGGATGCCCGGCGCGTTGCCGCCCAGCTCGACATTCCGTATTACGTACTCGACTACGTGGCCGAGTTTCGCACGAGCGTCGTGGAGCGATTCGGTGAGGAGTACATGGCGGGTCGCACTCCGAACCCGTGTATCGAGTGCAACCGCACCGTGCGGTTCACTGCCCTCCTCGAGCGCATGTCGGTGCTGGGCTGCGACGTGCTCGTCACCGGGCACCACGCCCGAATTCGTCACGAGGGTGGCCGGTACCGGCTGCTGGCGGCGCGTGATCGCACCAAAGATCAGTCGTATGTTCTCCACATGCTGGGGCAGAGCGAGCTGCGGCGCATGAAGTTGCCGGTGGGGGAGATGAGCAAAGACGAGGTGCGGGCTCGCGCAGAGGAGCTCGACCTGCGGACGGCCGGCAAGCCGGACAGCCAGGACCTGTGCTTCGTGGGGCACGGTGACTACCGGCAGTTCATCCGGAATCAGTTCCCCGATGCCGCTGTCGCCGGGCCGATCGTCGACACCGCGGGAACGGTGCTGGGCTCCCACGAGGGCGCCGTCGATTTCACCATCGGTCAACGCAAGGGACTCGGCATCGCCCTCGGCGAGCCGCGGTTCGTCGTCGACATCGAGCCGGCGACCGCCACGGTCGTCATCGGAACCAAAGAGGAGCTCGAGGTGGCAGGCTGTGCGCTGTCTCGGGTGAGCTTCGTCTCCGGAGCACCGCCGGCGAGCGACGCCGTCTCGATCAAGGTCCGCTACCGGGCCCGACCGGTGCCCGGCTCGCTGGCTCGCAACGGGTCCGGGTGGCGGGTGAGCTTCGAGCAGCCGCAACGTGGCGTGGCCCCGGGGCAGGCGGCCGTCTTCTACGCCGGCTCCGAAGTGCTCGGCGGTGGCATCATCGATCGTACGCTGCGCACGGCGTGAGAAAGGGGCGATACTCCGATCATGGACCGACAGCGGCGTGACTCGCAGCGGGAGCTGCAGAGCGGCGACCTGAGCGACGAGGCCCGCTTGGTGGCGGAACGGCTCGAGCAGTTGTCCGTGGACGATGCGGAGCGTGTGCTGGAACGTGCCATATCGTTGCAGTTGCAGCAGCGGGACACCTCGATGCCCGAGCGGATGATGGATCGCCGTGCGCTGCAGCGCATCGCCGCCGAGCTCGACATCGAGCCACAGCACCTGGAGCAAGCGTTGCTCGAGGAGCTCTACCGGCTCGACGTCGACGATCCCACTCTGCTCGACAGGCTGACCGTCCCCGCATCGCTGAAGGCGCGTGGTATCGCACCCCTGCCCGCATCGGCCGCCCGCCAGGTGGTCGATCTGTGGATGGAGCGCCACGAGGGGATGCGCAAGACAGCGGAGCGCACCCGTGGCGCCGAGTGGCGCAAGAACACCAGTCTGGCCGTTTCGGCGCGGCGGGCGCTTCGCATGAGCGACAGTTCGGGCCATCTCCGCAGGGTCCCTGTGTCGACCCGAGTTCGCCCCGCCACCGAGGACCAAGCGGTGGTGGTCGTGGAAGCGGAGACGAGCCGCCTGCGCAAGCTGGCGGTTGCGGTCGCAACCGGAGCCGCCGTAACAGCTGCCGGTGGGCTCGCCGTCGCTGCGGGTAGCGCCGTCGGTGAGGGTGGGCTCGTCGCTGAGGGCGTGGCCACGGCCGGAGTCGCCGCCATGGTCGGTACGGGGATTCTCCTCGGTGTGAAGATGTGGGTGAACCAGATCCGGGAGGCCGTGCGAGGCGCGGTGACCGCGGTCACCAATCCGCAGCTGATCCGCGACCGGTCGATCCCGGGTCTCATCGGCGAGCTGCTGGGCGACTGGACGGGATTCACCGCCGAGCTCCGCAATGAGATGCGGCCCAAACGGGGTCCGCGTTGACCGTTGAGGAGAGGCTCGAGCAACTCCGCGGCGAAATCGCCCGGCACAACGAGCTGTATTACCGCAACGACGCACCCGAGATCTCCGACGCCGAGTACGACGCACTCATGCGCGAGCTGCTGGCGCTCGAGGAGGAGCATCCCGAGCTGATCACCTCCGACAGCCCAACCCAGCAGGTCGGGGCGGGCGCCGACGCCGCGACCTTCGCACCGGTGACGCACCGAGAGCGGATGTTCTCTCTCGACAACGCCGTCTCGCTCGAGGAGCTGGAGGGCTGGCAACAGCGGATCGAGCGGATCGCCGGCAAGGCGCCGGACGCCTATGCCTGCGAGTTGAAGATCGATGGGCTTGCGGTCTCGCTCACCTACGAGAACGGCGTCCTGGTCACCGGAGCTACCCGTGGTGACGGCGTCACCGGAGAAGACGTGACGGGCAACGTGCGCACCATCACATCGATCCCCCGCCGGCTCCGGGGATCTGCCCCTGCCGTGATGGAAGTGCGTGGTGAGATCTACATGCCGTTGTCCGGCTTCGAGGCACTCAACGCCAGACAAGCCGAGCTGGGGCTCCGTCCATACATCAACCCCCGCAACACGGCGGCGGGATCGGTGCGGCAGAAAGACCCGGAGAAGACGGCGGAGCGTGACCTCGAGGTGTGGATCTTCCAACTCGGCTACCTCGAGGGTGGTCCTCCGTTGGCGACCCACTCCGAGTCCATGGCCTGGCTCGCCTCCATGGGTCTGCGGGTCAATCCGGAGAATCGAGTGGCGGCTGATCTCGGGGCCGTCGTCGACTACGTGGAAGAGGCGCTCGCCAAACGCCACGACCGCGATTACGAGACCGACGGGGTGGTGATCAAGGTCGACTCGCTGGCGGCACAGGCCGCGCTCGGGTTCACCGCCAAGAGTCCCCGCTGGGCCATTGCATACAAACTGCCCCCCGAAGAGAAGACCACCGTGCTCGAGGACATCCGGATAAACGTCGGCCGCACCGGGGCGGTCACCCCCTATGCGGTGCTCGACCCGGTGTTCGTCGGTGGCGTCTCGGTGACCAATGCAACGCTGCACAACGAGCGTGAAGTTCACCGCAAGGACGTCCGGGTCGGCGACACGGTGGTGGTGCGGCGCGCCGGAGACGTGATCCCGGAGGTGGTGGGCCCGGTCCTGGCGTTGCGCCCGGACGGTGCGGAGGTGTGGCGAATGCCGGCCGTTTGCCCGTTCTGTGGGAATGCGATCGTGCTACCCGAGGGTGAGGCGAAGGCCAAGTGCACCGGTGGTTACGAGTGTCCCAGCCGGTTGCGAGAGTATCTGTTTCACTTCGCTTCCCGGGGCGCCATGGACATCGAGGGGCTCGGCTACAAGACGGTCGACACGCTCCTGGCGGAGGGCATCATCCGAGATCCGGCCGACATCTTCAGCCTCGACCCGCAGCGGCTTGTCGAGCTGGAGGGATGGGGAACCGTGTCGGTGGACAACCTCGCAAGGGCGATCGAACGCGCCAAGGATCGGCCTTTGGCCCGCTTGCTCACCGCACTCGGAATCGATCATGTTGGTGGCACCGTCGCCCGCACGCTGGCGGCGCGGTTTCTGTCGATGGACCGGCTCGCCACGGCCTCCGTCGAAGACATCACCGAAATCGAAGGGATCGGTCCTGAGATCGCTGCCTCGGTCGTCTCCTGGTTCTCCGATCCGGACAACCAGCGGCTGCTCGCTCGGCTCGACGACGCCGGGGTGCGGCTCGAGGACCCCGCACCCGAACGGGGCGAGGACGGTGACCTGCTCTCCGGCGTCACCGTGGTGGTGACCGGGACGCTCGACAACTTCAGTCGCGACGAAGCCAAGATGGCAGTGGAGCAACGGGGTGGCAAGGTGACGGGATCGGTCTCCACGAAGACGACGCTGGTGGTGGCCGGAGCATCGCCGGGATCCAAGGTGGCCAAGGCCGAGACCTTGGGTGTGCCGGTGGTGGACGAGGAGGCATTCTCGAGATTGCTCGAATCCGGGGTGGTCGCGCTTGGTCTCGAAGCGGCCGGGTAGACGGCCCCTCCACCATTTGATAGCGTCCGCGGGTGAGGGGTGATCAGTACCTCGTACTGAGCTGGTTGTTGCTGCGTACGGGCAGCCCTCACTAGAGGACTACACGTCGTGCTCCACGGCGGTTGACTCCCGGTTTGGCGCTGCCGCTTCGCTTGCGAGGAGGCAGCGCTCCCCTCGCGTCCGGACTATCACATCTGCTGCGGGATCGTGTTCGACGCCTCATGCTCTCCTCGCACGCGGCCTCGCTGGACTCGGTCTCATTGGACTCGGCCTCATTGAACTCGGAACGTCCACCGCAGTGAGCCCGGCTCGGGAAGACCGACCGCCCGTTGCCAGGTCGCCTCGACCGTGTGGAAGCCCGGTGCCCACTCGGTGAACGTCTTCTCGGGTCCCGGCGTCCAAGTGAACTGCCCGTTGGCCTCGATGACGTCTATCTCCGCTGCCGGTATGGGTACCCCGTCGACGGTGAGCGAGATCACGAAGCCCGGGCGCAGGTCGATGGACACCTGCGTTTGTCGCAACACGATCGCTCCGTCGGTGGGCGAGTAGCTCTCGAGCGCATCGGGAAGCGTGGGATTGGTGCCGGATGGGGCGAAGATGACGGCGCCCGCGATCACGGCGGCCAGGGCCAGACCGAGGGCGGCCAGCGTCATCCGGTATCGGGTCGTGGTCATCGCGCGGACGGTAGTTGTGAAGACGAAGCTGTGGGGCATCTGCACTAGCGTTCGCCTCGTGCGATTCAATCCAGTGCTCGACGGCTTCGAAGCGGACACGATATCTCGAGTGCGGGCACGGGTCGATGCGCTGCGTCGCAGCGGCATGCCCGTGATCGACTTCACCGTGGGCGACCCCCGCGAGCCCACTCCGCCATTCGTGGTCGAGACGCTGCGAGATTCCGTCCCAGGCGTGTCGCAGTACCCGCTGACCACCGGTCGTGCGGAGCTGCGTACTGCGATCGCCGCCTACGTAGCGCGTCGCTTCGGCGTCATGGTCGACCCAGCCACGCAGATCGTGCCCACGTCGGGATCGAAAGAAGCGATCTTCTCGATCCCCAACGTCTTTGTCGATCGTGCGGCTGGTGACGTCGTGGTGTACCCGTCGCCCGCCTATCCGGTGTACGAGTGGGGCGCCCGATTTGCCGGAGCGGAGCCGGCACCGATCGTCTGCTCGGGCGACTTCGTGCTCCGTGCGGAAGACATCCCCGAGGCCACCTGGGAGCGGGCCCGCATTGTGTGGTCGTGCTCGCCGCACAACCCGACCGGTTCGGTGACTGCGGCCGCCGACTATGCCGATCTGATCGACCGGTGCCGGGCCCGGGATGCCATGTTCTTCGCCGACGAGTGCTACGTGGACCTCTACGACGAGTCCGTCCACCCCCATGGGCCGCCGTCGGCGCTGCAGGTAGCCGGGGAGGGAGCGGAGAACGTCGTCGTCTTCCTCTCGCTGTCGAAGCGATCGGGCATGACCGGGTATCGGTGTGGCGCCATGGTGGGCGACCCGGCGGCGATCGAGGGTATCGTCAAGTTCCGGCGATCCACCGGGACGGCCAGCCCCGACTTCGTACAGCTGGCCGGAGCCGCCGCGTGGGCCGACGATCGCCATGTCGCCAAACGCCGCCGGATCTTCTCGCAGAAGCGGGCGCTTCTCACCAAGGCTTTCGCCGATCTGGGTCACCCGACGGTGGCCTCGACCGCCGGGCTGTATGCCTGGATCAACGTTGGTGACGACCTCGCCGTGGCCGACGAGTTGCTCGAATCGGGTGTCGTGGTCTCACCGGGTCGATTCTTCGGAGATGGCGGCGAGGGTCACATCCGGGTTGCCCTCGTCCCGACCCTCGAAGAGTGCGAGCACGCAGTGGAGGTGATCAGAGCATGTCTCGGTCCGTGATCGACCATGAAGCGATCGAGGCGGCGTACGCCGGTGACGCACCACTCGAGTCGGTCGAGTCGGCCGTTCACGCCACCATCGCCGCCCTCGACGCCGGCGAGCTCCGCGTCGCCGAGAAGCGCGGTGCGGAGTGGGTGGTGAATCAATGGGTGAAGCAGGCGATCACCTTGTACTTTCGCATCGCCAAGCTGCAGACGTTCGAGATCGGACCATTCGAGTTCCACGACAAGGTGCCGGTGAAGCGGAATCTCGCCTCGGCGGGGATAAGAGTGGTCCCTCCCGGAGTGGTGCGCTACGGCGCACATTGTGAGCCGGGGGTGGTCGTCATGCCCAGCTACGTGAACATCGGCGCCCGCGTCGGGTCGGGAACCATGGTCGACACGTGGGCCACAGTGGGCTCGTGCGCCCAGATAGGCAAGGACGTGCACCTCTCGGGGGGTGTCGGCATCGGCGGGGTGCTGGAGCCGCCCAACGCACGACCCGTCATCATCGAGGACGGGTGCTTCATCGGCAGCCGCTCGATCGTGGTCGAGGGAGTGGTGGTGGAGGAGGGTGCCGTCCTCGGCGCCAACACCGTGATCAGTGGATCCATCCCCATCATCGACGTCACCGGTGACGAGCCGGTGGAGATCCGCGGCCGGGTACCGGGCAACAGCGTCGTCGTTCCCGGCTCCCGTCCCAAGGAGTTTCCTGCAGGTACCTACAACCTCACGACGCCGCTCATCATCGGCAAGCGGAGCGAGTCGACCGACCGCAAGACCAGTCTCAACGAGGCGCTGCGAGTGTTTGGTGTCGAGGTATGACGGATCTGGTGGCGACGCTGCACGAGCTGGTCAGTATCCGCTCGGTCACCGGAAACGAGGCTGAGATCTGCTCCGCCGTCGCCGGAAGGTTGGGGGCGACGTGGGATGGCGATGCAGTACGCCGAGTGGGGAACAGCCTCGTGGTCGGTTCCAGAACGGGGCGACCGCTCGTCTCGCTCTACGGACATCTCGACACGGTTCCGGAGCAGGGAAACGCAGTCGCCCGCATCGAAGATGGCCGCATGTACGGGCTGGGGACAACAGACATGAAGGCGGGTGTCGCCGTGATGATCCATCTGCTCGAGGATGATGCGGTGCGCAACGGCCCGTACGACGTCGTGGGGGTGTTCTACGACAAGGAAGAAGGTCCTGCCGACGAGAACGGGCTCGAGGACGTGCTCGACGCCGCCGCGTGGCTCGAAGAGAGCGAGCTTGCCGTGGTGATGGAACCGACCGTGCTCAAGCTCGAGCTGGGATGCAACGGCCTCATGAATGCCGAGGTGGTGTTCACCGGAAAGTCGGCACACAGCGCTCGTCCGTGGTGGGGGGAGAACGCTGTCACCAAAGCCGGGGCGTGGCTCGCTGCCCTGCACGAGCGCCGGCCGGAGTCGGTGGACATCGGCGGCCTCGAGTATCGCGAGGTGTTCTCGGTCACGAAGGCGCACGGCGGGATAGCCAACAACATCATCCCGCCCGAGTTCGTCGTGAATCTCAACCACCGCTTTCCGCCCATCTACACCCTGGAACAGGCAGAGCAGCGGCTCCGCGAGGTAGCTGCGGCCGCCGATGCGGTGGTCATCCGCGACCGGGCGCCGGCCGGAGCGGTACCCGAGGGCAATGCCCATGTCGAGAGGCTGCGCCGGGTGCTGGACGCCCCTTTGGCCGCCAAGCAGGGCTGGACCGATGTCGCCCGTCTCACCAGTCGCGGCATCGATGCGGTCAACTACGGGCCCGGCGATGCTGCGGTCGCCCATCAGGTGGGCGAGTTCGTCGAGCTCGATCAGCTCAGTGCCGGCTTCGCCGCCCTGCGGCGCTATCTCACCACGCCGTGAGCGGCGGGCCCCAACCCACCCCCGGGTAACCTGCTCGCCCATGCCAATCGACATCGACATCGCCAAGGTGGCGAAGCTCGCCCGGATCGCTCTCGACGACGACGAGCTCGCCGGGTATCAGGAGCAGTGCACACTCATCCTCGAACATGCCGAGCGGGTGCAATCGGTCGACACGGAGGGCGTTCCCCCGACGGCGCATGCCTTTCCGATGGTGAACAGCTTCCGCGATGACGTGGTCGAGGCGTCGCTCGACCGCACTGAGGTGCTGGCAATGGCGCCCGATACGGAAGAGGGTTACTTCAGGGTGCCTGCAATCCTCGGCGATGACGGCGAGGCGAGTACGTGACGTGACCGATCCCGCTGATCTCACCATCCCGGAGGCGGGTGCAGCGCTGCGGAGGCGAGAGCTGACCGCGGTCGAGCTCCTCGATGCGGTGTTGCAGCGCGCCGCAGTCACCGAGGCCCATCTTCACGCCTACCTCACGATCGATCGCAGCGGGGCTCTCGACGCCGCAGAGCTGGCGGACGCCACGCTCGCATCGGGCGCTACCCCGCTCGGGCCGCTCCACGGGATTCCGGTGGCGCTGAAGGACAACTTGTGCACCCGTGGCGTGGAGACGACCTGCTCGTCACAGATCCTCGCCGGATACGAACCGCCGTACGACGCAACGGTGGTACAGCGGCTGCGGGAGGCCGGGGCCGTCGTCGTGGGCAAGACCAATCTCGATGAGTTCGCCATGGGCTCGTCGACGGAGAACTCGGCGTACGGCGTGACGCGCAACCCGTGGGACCCGGAACGGGTTCCGGGTGGATCCTCCGGCGGTTCGGCGGCGGCAGTGGCGGCGGGCTCGGCTCTCGGTGCGCTCGGTACCGACACCGGTGGTTCGGTACGGCAGCCGGCTGCGCTCTGCGGCGTCGTCGGGATGAAGCCGACGTATGGTTTGGCCAGCCGGTATGGCCTGATCGCCTTTGCATCATCACTCGATCAGGTGGGTCCCTTCGCCCGCACGGTGGCAGGCGCCGTGACGCTCCTCGAGGCAATTGCCGGATGGGATCCCAAGGACGCTACGAGCATCCCCCACGACGTTCCCGACTTCTCCGGTTCGCTCGACGCCGGGGTGGCCGGCCTCACGATCGGTGTCGTGGAGGAGTTGAGCAGCGATGCCATCGAGCCCGAGGTACGAGCGCAGATCGGCGCCATGCTCGATCGTCTCGCCGACCGCGGCGCCGAGATCGTGCCCGTGTCCATTCCGCTCGTCGACATGGGGCTCTCCGTGTACTACCTCATCGCTCCGGCGGAGTGCTCGGCGAACCTCGCCCGCTTCGACGGCGTGCGCTACGGCTTACGGGTGGACGGCGAGACGACAGAAGAGATGATGGCGAACACCCGGGGGGAGGGTTTCGGCGCCGAGGTCATCCGGCGCGTCCTCCTCGGCACCTACGCCCTCAGCGCCGGCTACTACGACGCCTTCTACGGTCAGGCGCAACGGGTGCGTACGCTCATGCGGCAGGCGTTTACGGCGGCGTATGACGAGGTCGATGTGCTCGTCTCGGCGACCAGCCCGACCACGGCGTTCCGCATCGGCGAGAAGACCGCAGACCCGCTGACGATGTATTACTCGGATGTCTGCTCCATCCCATCCAATCTCGTCGGTGACCCCGCCATCTCGCTTCCACTCGGGCTCGACGAAGCAGGGCTGCCCACCGCGATCCAGGTCATGGCACCAGCGCTGGGAGAGGAGCGGCTGTTCCAAGTCGCCGCCGAGATCGAGCGACTGGCCGGCTTCACGGCTCGCGCTCGACTTGCCACCTCGGTGGTGACGGCGCCGGGGGCGTCGGTATGACCGGGTACGAGCCGGTGATCGGCATCGAGACCCACGTCGAGCTGACCACGCAATCGAAGATGTTCTGCGGTTGTGCGGTCGAATTCGGCGGGGAGCCCAACACCCGCACGTGTCCGGTGTGTCTCGGTCTCCCGGGGGCGTTGCCCGTGCCGAACCGGGAGGCCATCCAGGGGATTCTGCGCATCGGTGCGGCCCTCGGGTGCACCATCGTGGAGCACTCGCTGTTCCATCGCAAGAACTACTTCTATCCGGATCTGCCGAAGAACTACCAGATCTCCCAGTACGACGTTCCCATCTGCGTGGACGGCATGCTCGAGGTGGATGTCCATGGCGAGACCGCCAAAGTCGGTATCACCCGGGTCCACATGGAGGAGGACACCGGAAAGAGCCGCCACAGCAGCTCGAGCGGTCGCATCCACGAGGCCGAGCATTCGTTGCTCGACTTCAATCGCTCGGGCGTGCCGCTGGTCGAGATCGTCACCGAGCCGGACATCCGCTCGCCCGATGAGGCGCGTGCCTACGCCACCGAGCTGCAACGGATCGTCCGCACGCTGGGTGTCAGCGACGTACGTTTGGAGGAGGGCTCGATGCGATTCGACGCCAACGTGTCGGTACGTCCCGTGGGACAGACGGCGTACGGGATCCGCGCCGAGGTCAAGAACATGAACTCGCTGCGGTCGCTGCAGCGCGCCATCGGCTACGAGATCGAACGGCAGGTTGCGGTGCTCGAATCCGGCGACGAGGTGGTGCAAGAGACTCGACATTGGGACGAGGCCTCCGGCGTGACCACATCGATGCGGTCCAAGGAGGAGTCGGAGGACTACCGGTACTTCCAGGAGCCGGATCTGGTTCCCCTACAGGTCGACGATGCCTGGCAGCAGGCAGTACGCAGCTCGCTGCCGGAGCTGCCGGCGGTGCGGCGGGCCCGGTACGTCGCCGCTGGTCTCGATGTGCCGAATGCCGCATCGCTGGTCGATGACGAAGCGCTCGGTGCGTTGTTCGATGCCGCCGTCGCCACCGGGGCCGACGCCGCCCAAGTGGGGAATTGGCTCACCGGCGAGGTGGTGGCGTTTCTGCGCAAGGAGGAGCTGGACTCCGCCGGGGGCACCGGTCTCAGGGCTGCGGACCTCGTGGAGCTTTCGTCCATGGTGGCCGATGCGACCGTCTCGGCGAGCGCCGCCAAGGACGTGCTGCGCGGAGTTCTCGCCGGAGAGGGAAGGTCCCGCCAGGTGGCCGAGCAACGTGATCTCATCCAGATATCGGACACGTCGTTGATCGAGGCCGAGGTGGATGCGGTACTGGCTGCACACCCCGACGAATTGCAGAGGATGCAGAGCGGCGACATGAAGCCGCTCGGCTACCTGGTGGGCCAGGTGATGCGGGCCACGAAAGGCAAGGCCGACCCCAAGCTGGTCTCCGAGCTGTTGCGTCTCAAGGGCGTCGGGTAAGCCCGTTGGCCGATGCCGTCGTGTTCGACCTGGACGGCACCCTCGTCGACAGCGAGCCGATCTCAGAACGTGCGTGGGCGGAAACCCTCGCGATACATGGGTATCGAGCAGATCCGGGGGACGCTGAGGCCGTGCTCGGTCTCTCCGCCCACGACGCGGCTGCCTACTTCCGCCGGGTGGCTGGGATCGACGACGATGTCGATCTCGTTGCGCAGAGTGATGAGGTGCTCGACCGGATGCTACGTAGCGAGCTCCGGGCCTTTCCAGACGCGGTCGAGACGGTTCGCGAGCTGGCACTGCGCGGCATCCCCATGGCCGTTGCCAGCTCGACGAAACGGCGTTTTCTCGATCTCAAGCTGGAGCTGACGGATCTCGCGCGCTACATGGACGCCACGGTGTCCGCCGACGAGGTGCGTCGGGGCAAACCGGCACCCGATCTCTACCTGGAGGCGGCGTCGCGTCTGCGCATCGATCCCCCGGCCTGTCTCGCCGTCGAGGACACCGACGTCGGCGCCGACGCTGCTGTGGCCGCGGGAATGCGGGTCCTCCAGGTCCGCCGCAACGGGTCGCTCTCACTCCGCCACGCGGTCGTGCCCCAGCTCGACCCAGCCACCGTGCAAACCACCATGTGGCGCTAGATGGGATCAGCCGGTATTGCGCAGGCCGGCGGCGAGGCCGTTGACGGTGAGGAGGAGCGCACGAGACAGCATCGGATCCACGTCGTCGGTCTGGCGGGCCCGGGCGAGCAGCCCGGCCTGGAGGTATGAGATCGGGTCGATGTAGATGTCACGGATGCGCAGCGTTCGCTGCAGCACGGGGTAGCGATCGAGCACCTCGTCTTCGCCGGTGACCCCCATCACCTGCTCGACCGTACGGGCGTGCTCTTCCTCGATCACGCCGAAGAGCTTCCGGTATTCGGGCTCGACGAGCGACTCGACATACATCCTGGCTACGGTCAGGTCGGTCTTGGCGAGTGTCATCTCGACGTTGGAGATGAACGTGCGGAACCACGACCACTCGTCATACATCTGGCGGATGATGTCATCGAGGCCGGCCCGCCGGCCTGCCTCGAGCCCGGCGCCGACCCCGAACCAGCCAGGGACGATCTGGCGCGACTGTGTCCACCCGAAGACCCAGGGAATGGCGCGCAACCCGCCGAGACCCACGTTGTCGTCGCCACCACCGGGGCGCCGCGACGGGCGGGACCCGATGTTGAGCGACCCGAGCTCCTCTACCGGGGTCGAGGTCGTGAAGTAGGGGACCAGCTCGGGTGACTCGACGAGGTTGCGGTAGGCAGCGAACGCCGCATTGGAGATGGCGTCCATGGCGGCGTCCCAGCGCTCCAGAACGTCGGGCGGCCGGCGTGAGGTCCGATGGAGCAGCGACGCCTCGAGCGTGGCTGCCAGCGCCACCTCGAGGTTGGACGCCGCCAGCGAGGGCAGACCGTATTTGTCGGCGATCACCTCGCCCTGCTCGGTGATCTTGATTCTCCCGTCGACCGTGCCCCAAGGCTGGGCGAGAATCGCTTCACCCGTGGGGCCGCCACCCCGTCCGACCGTGCCCCCCCGGCCATGGAAGATCCGCAGCGCAACACCGTGTGCGGCCGCGACATCCCGCAAGTCGCGCGACGCCTTGTACAACCCCCACTGCGAGCTCGTGATCCCGGCGTGCTTGTTCGAGTCCGAGTACCCGAGCATCACCTCCTGGAGGTTGCCGCGCAGCTCGACCACCTTGCGATACGACGGGCTGCGGAGCATGCGGTCGAGCAACTTGCCGGCGTTGGCCACCTCGTCGATGGTCTCGAAGAGCGGAACGAACCCGATACGAGCCACATCGGTGTGCAAGTCCACCAGACCGGCTTCCCTGGCGAGCACCGTCACCGCCAGGATGTCTTCGGCCCCGGTCGTCTCCGAGACGATGTAACTCTCGATGGTGCCGTCCCCGAACGTGTTCAGTGCTCGCCTGATCGCACCGAAAGTCGCAAAGGTGCGGGCGGCATCTCCATCGAGCCGTGTCGTCAGCGAGGCGAGCGGCCGGCGACTGGTCAGTTCCTGTTCCAGCATCTCGGTTCTGGCGAATGCGTCCTGCGGATACGGCTTGTCGCCGAGCCTGGCGTAGAGCTGCCGCAGGACCTCGTGATGCGCTCGCGAGTGCTCGCGCACATCCATGATGGCGAGGCGGAAGCCGAATGCGGCGATGCGGCGCACCAGTCGATCGATGGAGCCCTGTGCGATGAGCGAGCCGCGGTTCTCCTCCAACGAACGGCGGATGATCGAGAGCTCGTCGACCAGCTCGGCTGCACTCCTGTAATCGGCGCCCGGCTCGTGCGCCGAGCCGTCGATCAGCCGTTCTCTCGTGTTGTGCAGCCGGGCGTGGATGAACGCCAGCTTCTGCCGGTACGGCTCTTCGGCGGAGAGTCGGGAGAAGGTGCGGTGCACCGCAGGAAGCGCCTCGGCATCGCCCAAGAGCGAGGCCCGCAGCTCCCGGCTCACGTCGACGATCTTCTCCGACGACGACAGATCGGTGGCCAGACGCTCGATGGCAGCGATGATGTTGCGCAGTGCATGGTCGTGCTGCATCTGGAGCACTTCCATCGTCACCTCGGGAGTGACGTTGGGATTCCCGTCGCGATCTCCGCCCACCCAGGTGCCGAACCGCAGCGGGGTGGCTTCGAGGTCGAGCTCCACACCGAGTCGGCCCACCTGGTGGTCGAGCTCGTCGAACAGATACGCCGTCGTGTCCGTGAACAGCTGGTCGAAGTAGTAGATCGCAGCACGGGCCTCGTCCACCGGGGTGGGGCGTTCCCGACGCAGCTCGTCGGTTTGCCACATCAGATCGATCAGCTCCGCCAGACGCCGATCGATCCGGTCGCGATCGGCGTCACTCAGCCTCGGGTCGCTGCGTTCTTCCAGGAGGTCGGCAACTTGTGTTGTCTTGGTGAGCAAGGAGCGCCGCGCCGCTTCGGTGGGATGGGCGGTGAAGACCGGACGCAGTTCGAGACGACCGACGACCTCTCCGACCACGTTCTGTGGTACGTCGGCGGCGATGATCCGGTCGACCGTCGCTTCGAGCCAGCCACGGCTGTCGCTGCGACCGCCTTCCTCGTCGAGTCGGTGCGCCTGCTCGGCCACGTTGGCCAGATAGAAGTAGGCGCTGAAGGCACGGACGAGCTGGATCGTGGTGTGCAGGTCGAGGTCGGCCAGCAACGCTCTGAGGTCACCCGGTGCTGCGGGATCGGCGGGTGCGTCGCTCGTGCCGCGGATACGCTTGGTGAGCGCCCGCACCTGTTCGACGAGGTCGAGGAGCTCCTCGCCCTCCTGCCGTGTCAGCGTCTCGCCGAGCAGATTGCCCAACAGCCGGATGTCGGTGCGCAGCCTGGCGTCACGATCACGATTCTTCGGAGAGCTCTCGGCCATCGTTGGATCGTACCGTCCACCCGGGCGACGTCACATATAGGGCTCGGATCGAGACCGCACATGCCGCTCCAGCGCAACCCACAGCGTCCTGGCGATCGGGTTGAAGACGAACGGGACCGCGATCATCAACCCCACGAGCACGGCGGTCAGAGCCGCCCACGGCACGTCCGGCCAGGTGAGCACCATCCCCCCGACCAGAGCGACGACGAACACTCCGAAGGTCACACCGAGGTTGATCACCATCGACCCGAGCCAGTAGCCCTGAGATCGCTCGAAGTGCATGCCGCAGCGCGGGCAGTCGTCGACCATCGTCACCCAGCGGTTGAAGAGCTCTCCACAACCACACCGCGGACACCTACCGAGCACGCCGCGTCGCAGACCCGTGACGAGCGACGGCTTCCGTCCGGTCCAGCCGTTGCCCGTACCGGCTCCGTGGTTGGTGCGCAGCATCGCCGCAGGGTACTCACCGCATCCATACACGATTGCTCGACGGCCCCCGAGAGGGGCCGATGGCACCGGTATGCTCCCGCCAGCCGGCCGGGTGCGCTGCGGTGTGGTTGCGGATCGAAACCCGAGCGTCCCGCGATAGCGATCGGGAGGTGCCGTGGGGTTCATCGTCGACGTGTTCGCCGATGCGTTGCGTTTCATCGCCCGGGTCGGCCCGGATCTTCGTGGCATCGTGGGTCTCACCATCGTCGTCTCCGGTACCGCGACCGTCATCGGCGCCGTGGTCGGTATACCGCTGGGAATCGCGCTCGGGCTGGAGCGTTTTCGCTTCCGTGGTGCGCTGCTGGCGATCGTCAACACCGGCATGGGCATCCCTCCCGTGCTGGCGGGTCTCGTCTTGCTCCTCGTCCTGTGGAACGACGGTCCCCTCGGCGGGCTCCAGCTGGTCTTCACGCCTGCGGCGATGATCGCCGCACAGACGTTGTTGGCGGCGCCCATCGCAGCCGGAGTCACGGCCGCAGCGGTGCGCAACCTCGCCCCGGCAGCCATCGAACAGCTGGCAGCTCTGCAGCTGGGTGTCGGGCCACGCTGGGTGCTCACCGGCAGGGAGGTATGGCCCGGCATCGTCGGTGCGATCGCCGCAGCCTTCGGCAGAGTCATCGCCGAGGTGGGTGCGGTGATCATCGTGGGAGGCAACATCGAGGGGGAGACCAGAGTGCTCACCACCGCAATCGTCCAAGAAGCGCGCCAGGCGAGGTTCGACGCCGCACTCGGTCTCGGGATCGTCCTTCTCGTCATCGCCGTTGCGGTGAATGCGGCGCTGACCTGGCTGCAACTGCGAGACGGCGGCGATGGCTGACTCCCCGACCAGGCTCGCTGACTTCGCCGGACGACGCACGGTCGTGGTGTTCGGTCCGAACGGGGCGGGCAAGACATCATTGCTGCGTGCGCTCGCCGGGATCGATGATCGGCATCTCGATCCCGGAGTCGCCTATCTCCCGCAATTCCCCTACATGTTCCGCGGGAGTGTCGCCCACAACCTGGCGTTGGGGCTGGAGCCGGGACGCCACGCCGTGGCGGACCGCATCGCAGCGGAGTTGGGTCTGTCCGTCGACCGGCAGCGATCGGCACGCACGCTCAGCGGCGGCGAGGCGCAGCGGGTCGCCCTCGCCAGGGTGCTGGCAGATGACGCGCCTTACGTTCTGCTCGACGAACCGCTGGCGCCGATCGATGTGCGCGACCGGCAGCAGGTCGCCCGCGTCATAGCCGCCAGGATCGGGGCTCGCGGCGCGGTGATCGTCACCCACGACATCACCACGCTGGCCACCCTGGCGGACGAGATGGTGGTGGTCATCGACGGCGCCATCCGGCAGCGAGGGCCGATCGACACCGTATTCGTCTCGCCCGCCGACGACGATGTCGCCACGGCGGTGGGTATCGGCAATGCGCTCGATGGGATTGCATCCGAGCGGGACGAATCATTGGTGGCAGTCGATCTCGGCCCGATAGCAGTGTGGGCGCTCGGCGAGGTCGACATCGGGGCGCGGGCCCGGGTCATGTTCGGGGCGGAGACGGTCACGGTCTTCACGGACGTCGGAGGTGCCTCATCGGCGCGCAACCACTATGCCGGCACCGTGCGCTCGGTGGTCGCTGTTGGACGGCTCGTCGAGGTGATCATCGATGTCGGAGTCGAGATCGCCGCCCTGCTCACGCCGGGATCCGCCGATGCGCTCGAAGTGGCTCCCGGGCGGGCCGTGGCGGTATCGATCAAGGCAACCGCGGTGCGGGCGGTGCCGCATCGATGAGCCTGGGGAGACGTGCGAGTGTTGCTGCCCTCCTGTTGACGATCGTCTCCGGCTGCGGCGGGGATCGGATCGTTCTGGCCGCCGGCACGACCTTGGTCGACAGCGGGGGGGCCGCGGCGCTGGTCGCCGCCTACGTCGCCCAGGGAGGCGACGAGATCGCTGTGGTGGGAGGGTCCTCACAAGAGGTCTTGACCCTGCTCGCCGCCGGGGAGGCCGATATCGGCCTGACCCACCACCCTGAGCTGGAGCGTGATTTTGCCGCCGACCATCCCGAGATGAGGCCGATTGCGGTGTTCTCCTCGCGATACGCGCTGGCCGGTCCCGGCGAGCTCGCCTCCCAGCTCGCAGGGATGACGGTGGAGGACGCCATGGCCACGCTGGCCGCCGGCGGGTTCACCTTCGTGAGCCGCGACGACGCATCGGGGACCGCCGCCCGGGAAGAGGCGGTGTGGTCGGCGGCCGGGATCGATCCCACGGGCCGGCCGTGGCACGTCATCAGCGGTGCCGGGATGGGCACGACGCTACAGATCGCCGATCAACGAGCCGGCTTCGTGTTCACTGACCTCGCTGCGCTGCTGGCGTCAGGACTCGATCTCGTCCCGGTGGAGACCGTGGCGGGGGAGGTGTCCCTCGACAATCCGTACACCCTCTGGGTCGCCACCGATGCACGAGGGATCGCCGCCGACTTCGCCGATTGGGTGGCGGCGCACGGGGCCGGCGTGTTGGCCAACTTCTCCACAGACAGCTGGAACGTCGCCGTATATGGCGCACCCTGAGATGGCTGCGACCGTCGCACTTGTCGTGGCGCACCCCGATTGCCATCATCGGCGCACCGTGCGAGAGGTGTCGTGAACCGTCCCAAAGTCGTCGTCGCCGAGAACATCGCTCCGGTTGCGATCGAGTTGATGCAAGAGACGCTCGACGTCGACCTCGCCGTCGGGGTGTCCCGTCCCGAGCTGTTGCGGCGTGTTGCCGATGCGGCGGCGCTGATCGTGCGTTCGGCGACGCGAGTGGATGCCGAGCTGATCGGCGCCGCCGCAAAGCTGCAGGTCATTGGTCGCGCCGGCATCGGCGTCGACAACATCGACGTCCATGCCGCCACGAGGGCGGGGGTGATGGTGATCAACGCACCAGACGCCAACACGGTCTCTGCCGCCGAGCACACCATGGCGATGCTGCTGGCCCAGGCCCGCCGTATCCCCGAAGCAGACGCCGCATTGCGCCGCGGCTCGTGGGAACGCAAGCGGTTCCAGGGGGTCGAGCTCCATGGGAAGACGCTCGGCATCCTCGGACTGGGTCGCATCGGCACGTTGGTGGCACAGCGCGCCGCCGCCTTCGGGATGGACCTCGTGATCTACGACCCGTTCATCAACGAGGAGCGGGCCAAGCGCCTCGGTGCAGAGATCGTGTCCCTCGACGAGCTGCTGCGCCGCAGCGACTTCGTCACGCTCCACCTCCCCCGCACCCCGGAGACCACGGCAATGCTGGATGCCGACGCTTTCGGGAAGATGAAGTCCAGCGCACGCGTCGTCAACGTCGCTCGGGGTGGCATCGTCGACGAGGAAGCGCTGGCGGCGGCAGTTCGCAACGGTGTCATCGCCGGAGCCGCCCTCGACGTGTTTGCCGTCGAGCCGAAAACCGAGTCGCCGCTCTTCGACCTCCCCCAAGTAGTCGTTACGCCACACCTCGGTGCGTCGACCCGGGAGGCCCAGGACAAGGCGGGTGTGTCGGTGGCGGAAGACGTGGTACAAGCGCTGCAGGGTCGCATGGTGGCGTCTGTACTCAACGTCGATATCGGTGGAGTCATCTCCGACGATGCCCGGCAGGTGGTACATCTCGCCGAGAAGCTGGGACGCATCTTCGCCATGTTCTCCTTCGGGCTCCCCGATGAGCTCACCGTGACCGTGAGAGGCGCCGAGCTGGAGGAGAGCCTGCCTGTCATTGCGCTCGGTGCCACCAAGGGGGCCATGGAAGCGGCCAGCGATGAACCGGTCTCATACGTCAACGCACCCGTGCTCGCCGAACATCGCGGGCTCGTGGTCAATCGTCATCTTGAGCCCGAGGACAGCGACTATCGGACTTCCGTGAGGGTGTCGGGTGTTGTCGCCGATCGCCAGCGCACGGTGGCCGGCACCGTGATGGCGCACAAAGGGCCGGTCCTCATCGACGTGGATGGGTACGAGATCGAGTTCACGATCACGCCGCACATGATCCTGATCCGCAACACTGACATGCCCGGGGTGATCGGCGCCGTCGGCACCTATCTGGGCAACGCCGAAGTCAACATCGGTGACATGGCAGTGGGGCGCTTCGAAGGAAAGAGCGCCATCGGCGCGATGATGGGCCTCAGCGTGAACCGCGCCATCACCGATGAGGAGCTGTCTCAGATGGGGAAGATCGAGGGAGTCCTGGCGGTGCGCTACCTGGCGGTCTAGTCAGGTGAGCAACTCGATCACCCAACCTGCAGCCAACCCGTAGCATCCGGCAACGACGTCGTCTGCGGTGATGCCCCACGGGGGCGGGAGCCGCTCGGCGCGGCGAACCCCCGGTGGTGTCTTGAAGATGTCCGCCCCGCGGGCGATGGTCCAGGCGACGAACCAGGGGAGACCCGTGAGTCCGATGACGGCGACGAGCGCACCGGCGATCTCGTCGATGACGACCCAGCCTGGATCGTCCAGCTCATGGGCGTGAGGTGCCGAGGCCCACACAGCCACGGCCACCGCACCGAGTGCGACCAGGCCGTCGATCCACCACGGTGCCGGCCACAAGGCGATACCGATGATCCCTCCGACCACCGCCCCGAAGGTGCCTGCCCCGTTGTGTGATCCCCACAGCCGCTCCGGGATCCATCCAACGCCGAATCCGGCGGCCGTGAAACGACGCATGAGCGGCGAGTCTACGCAGTGGTCCGCATAGCCGGATCTCTCCCGCACGTTGGACGCGCCTCCGGGTCACGTAGCTGCGAACCGTCGATAGGGTTCCCTCCGTAGAGGAGAGAGACGAACAAGGAGAGAGATTCGTGCGTCGTACCCTCACGACCCTGGCGCTCGCCGCCGCATTGCTCCTCGCCGTGCTACCCGGTGCGGCCGCCCATCGTCCGCTGTCGGACGTCATCCCGCTACCCAATGGGTTCTTCCCCGAGGGGATCGCCATCGGCTTTGGTACCACGTTCTACACCGGTTCGCTGATCGACGGCGCCATCTACGAGGGTGATCTCGCCACGGGCGAGGGAGACATTCTCGTGCCCGGTGTGGAGGGCCAGCTCGCCGTCGGGATGAGCTTCGACAGCCGCAACGCCCATCTCCATGTCGCTGGTGGATCGGCCGGAACCCTGCGCATCTACGACACCGGAAGCGGCGCTCTCGTCGATGACATCTCGCTGGGCGTCGGGTTCGTCAACGACGTCATCGTCACCGTGCGGGCCGCCTATGTCACGAACTCGTTTGCACCCGAGATCTATGAGGTGCCGCTCGACGCCCAGGGAGACGTGGCGGGGCCCCCACGGACGATCCCGCTCGGCGGCGATTTCGTGTTCGTCCCCGGGGAGTTCAACGGCAACGGCATCGAATGGCGCAACGGAACCGTGATCCTGGTCAACAGCTTCGTAGGTGCGCTGTATGCAGTGGATCCTGGTACCGGCGCCGCCTCCACCATCGATCTCGGCGGAGCAGTCGTCAACGGCGACGGCCTGGTCCTGGTGGGCAACAGGCTCTATGCGGTGGTCGGCAGCCTCAACCAGATCACCGAGATCCGGCTTGCCCACGACCTGAGTCGTGGTCGAGTGATCGACACGATCACGGCCGACGAGTTCGACGTGCCCACCACCGCAGACGTCCTCGGTGGCAGCATCTTTGCGGTGAACGCCAAATTCGGTACACCGCCGACCCCGAACACCCCATACGAAGTGGTGCGAGCAGATCGATAGATTGGAGGGATGCAGCCCACAGACGTCTCCCGCTTCCGCAACCTGTCAGATCCGCACCTGCACCCCGACGGGGTACAAGTTGCGTTCGTCGTGTCCCAGATGGACCTCGAGGAGGATCGCTACGACAGGCAGATCTGGCTGTGGGATGGGAGTGCGGCACGCCAGTTGACCAGCGGTCCGGCAGACACTCGTCCGCGGTGGTCCCCAAGCGGAGACCGGTTGCTCTTTCTCCGCAAGGGGACCGCAGAGGAGACGAAGCCTCAAGTGGCCGTGCTCCCAATGGCGGGTGGAGACCCGAAGATCGTCACCGACATGGCGCTGGGGGTGACGGAAGCGGAATGGTCCCCCCACGGGGACACCATCGGCTTCGTGGCGGCCAGGTGGATCGACGAGGTGGCCGATCTCGACGACGACGAGCGCAAGCGGCGGCCACGTCGCATCACCCAGGTGCCGTATCGAGTGGACAACGTGGGTTGGATCAACGACCTGCGCACCCACGTCTACACGATCTCCGCCACGGGAGACGACGAGCCCGAGTGTCTGACAGCAGGCGACTGGTACGACGAGGCGATCGTCTGGAGCCCGAACGGCGCCCAGATCGCGTTCACCTCGGCCCGCCACGAGTCGAGAGAGCTCGATGCGGGGAATCAGGTCTTCACCGTGCCTGTGTCCGGCGGCGACGCAACGGCGCAAACCGCCGTCGGCACCTGGTCGGACCCGAGCTTCGATACGCAGGGACGTCTCCACGCCATTGGTTCCCCGGAGACCCTGACCTGGCCCGACGTACCTCCGTTGCGCCGCCTCGGAGACGGCGTCGATCTCACCGGACATCTCGACCGTGCCATCACGACACTGGCTCCCACCGTCACCCCGGCGGGGCCCCAGTGGCTGGACGACGGAGGTGCGTGGCTGACGGTCGAGGACTCGGGCGGTGTGCGGGTGGACCGGCTCCACCCCAACGGCACGACGACGCGCCTTCTCGGCGGGGAACGTCCCGTCACCGGGATCGCGGGCCGCGGCGACGGCACGGCGTTCGCTTTCATTGGCGTCGCGCCCACCGATCCTGGCGAGCTGTATTGGTGGGAGGACGGTCAGGAGACCAAGCTCACCTCCCTGAACGAGACCTTCCGTTCCGAGGTCGAGCTGGCGGCGCCGCAGAGGTTCACCATCGCCCACGATGGGGTCGAGATCGACGGTTGGATCTACTTGCCGCCGGGTGACGAGCGCGTTCCGGTGCTGTTCAACATCCACGGTGGGCCGGCCTCTCAATACGGCTACGGGTTCTTCGACGAGTTCCAGGTGTACGTGGGTGCCGGCTACGGCGTGGTCGCCACCAACCCGCGCGGTTCGAGCGGCTACGGGCTGAAACACGTCCGTGCCGTGGTCGGTGAGTGGGGAAGGCCGATGGCGCCGGATCTCGTCGATCTGCTCGCCGCGGTCGATGTCGCCGGGAGCGCTGAGCCGAGGCTCGATCTCGACAGAGTCGCCATCATGGGCGGGTCGTACGGGGGATTGATGACTGCGGTGGTGACCGCACACGATTCGCGCTACAAGTCGGCCGTCGCCGAGCGCGGCTTGTACTCGTGGCCTTCGTTCAACGGGACGTCCGACATCGGAATGTTCTTCACGGACATGTACCTCGCACGTGGTGCGGGCCGGGACTACGAGACCCTGTGGGCGGCGAGCCCGTTGCGCCTGGTGGATCAGATCGAGACCCCCACCCTGGTCATTCATTCCGAGACGGATTGGCGGACGCCCATCGAGCAAGGCGAGCAGCTCTTTGCGGCGCTCAGGCTGCGCGGCGTACCCACCGAATTCATCCGTTTCCCGGCCGGGGAGAGCCACGAGCTGAGTCGTAGCGGATCGCCCAAGCACCGCATCGAGCGGTTCGAAGCGATCCTCGAGTGGCACGGTCGCTACCTGGGGAACGCCGCTTCGTCGCCACGAGGCAACGTGGCAAACTAGCGCTCATGGAACCCACGAGATTCATCTGGTTGGACGGCGTCATGGTGCCGTGGGAGGACGCCCAGGTGCATGTCCTCAGCCATGCATTGCACTACGGCACCGGCGTCTTCGAGGGCATCCGCGCCTATGAGACGCCGGAGGGGACGGCGGTATTCCGCCTCACCGACCACATGAAACGGCTCCATCAATCGGCCAAGGCCTATCACATGAGAATCGAGCATTCGGTCGATGAGCTGTGTGCTGCCGCCAAAGAGGTGATGAGCGCCAACGAGCTGCCCGCTGGCTACATCCGGCCGATCTCGTTTCTCGAGCTGGGCGCCGTGGGGCTCAACCCGAAGAACGCCCGGGTGCGCACTGCGATCATCGGCTGGGAGTGGGGCGCCTATCTCGGGGAGGACGGCGTGCGCAACGGGATCCGCGCCCGGATCTCGTCGTGGCGACGATTCTCCGCCGATGCGTTCCCCAACGCCAAGGCCACCGGAACGTACATCAACAGCATCCTCGCCAAGTTGGAGGCCGTCGACACCGGCTACGACGAGGCGATCATGCTGAATGCCGACGGCAACATCTCCGAGGGGAGTGGGGAGAACATATTCGTGATGAGCAACGGCGAGGTGCACACGCCGACCATCGCCGTGGGCTGTCTCGACGGCATCACCCGCGACTCGGTGATGACTCTGCTCCGCGAGGACGGACACTCCGTGAAAGAGACCACGCTCACTCGCAGCGATCTGTACTACGCCGACGAGGTGTTCGTCACCGGGACCGCCGCCGAGGTGACCCCGATTCGTGAGGTGGACAACCGTCCGATCGGCGACGGCAGCCCCGGCCCCATCACCCGGCGCGCCCAAGAGCTGTTTGCCGACACCGTGACGGGCAAACTCGGCAGCCACCCAGAGTGGCTCGAGTACGTGTAACCGGCGGTGGGTCAGCAACCGAACATCGAGCTCGAGATCTCCGAGCTACCCCGTCCGACACCGAAACCGGCTCCGGCGCGTCGCTGGCGACCCACCCGACCCGGCGAGATCGACGGACCCAACGACATGCCGTGGGGAGGGGTGTACGGAACCACGGGTCCCGACACCGGCTACGCCCTCAAACTCATACGGGAGCGGATGATCCCGCTCGCCGATGGCGAGGATCGCCACAATGCCGAAGAGGCCATCGGTGCACTCGTCGGGGCGCGTGCCTCGTACTTCGGTAGGGCGCCGACTCCAGGCGATGTCGACGTCGCCATGGTCATCCTCGGGTACGACTCGACCGGTGTTCCCGCGAAGATCCTCCAGCAACTGGCAGAGATGCGCATTCCGCGGATCGCCAACCGCGGTCACGATCTCGCCAAAGAGAGAGCGCTGGTGGCGGCGGTACCCATCGAACATCTCACCGCATCGGTGGAGGAGCTGCGCACCCGGCTCGCCGCAGGGCAGCGACTCGTCGAGTGGCCGGCTTCGTGACACTCGATCCGCTCCAGCCGCACTCCAGGAGGGTTGTGCCGTGAAGATCGTCCGGGTCGACTCCGAGGTCGACGACATCACCTACGGGGCAGTCGAGCCGGAAGGTATCCGGCTGTATCGCGGCAGCCCCTTCATCGCGTGGGAGCCCACCGAGACGGTGGTCGAGTGGGAGCAGGCCAAGCTGCTCGCCCCGGTGATTCCGACCAAGATCGTCGCCATGGGTCGCAATTACGCCGATCACGCCGAGGAGATGGGCAACCCCCTGCCCCAGACACCGATGATCTTCCTCAAGCCGCCAACGTCGGTGATCGGTCCACTGCAGCCGATTCGGCTGCCCGCCACGTCGAGCGAGGTGCATCACGAGGCGGAGCTGGCCCTCGTGATCGGCAAGGTGGCCAGAAAAGTGCCCATCGAGGACGTGGGCCCGCACATTCTGGGATACACGGCAGCCAACGACATCACCGCTCGCGATCATCAGCGTGAGGACGGCAAGTTCACCCGTGCCAAGGGTTACGACACCTTCTGCCCGCTGGGTCCGGCGATCGACACCGACCTCGATCCCCAGGAGGGCCTCTCGATCATCTGCCGGGTCAACGGCGAGATCAGGCAGGCAGGGTCGACGAGCGACCTGGTCTTCGGCATCGGCGAGATCGTGTCGTTCATCTCGAACATCATGACCCTGCTTCCAGGGGACGTGATCCTCACCGGTACACCGGCAGGGGTGGGTCCGATCGTTGCCGGCGACAGGGTGGAGGTCGAGGTGGAGGGTGTGGGCGTCCTGGTCAACCCCGTGGTCGCCGAATGACGGTACGGGTGAGGTTTGCCCCCTCCCCGACGGGCTACCTCCACGTGGGTGGGGGGCGCACCGCCCTGTACAACCGTTTGTTCTCCCAAGGACGGGGCGCGTTCATCCTCCGGAGCGACGACACCGATCAGGCCCGATCGACCCGAGAGTTCGCCGATGACATCCTCGAGTCGATGCGCTGGCTCGGGCTCACCTGGGACGAGGGAATCGAGGTGGGGGGACCGCACGGTAGCTACCGGCAATCCGAGCGTATAGAACGGTACGGCGAGGTTGCCGACCAACTCGTGGCCGCCGGTCATGCGTATCACTCCTTTGCCACTGCAGAGCAGCTCGATGAGTTCCGCAAGGCAGCGCAAGCCGCCGGGAGATCGCCGGCCTACGACGGGCGGTTTCGGCTCGACGACGACGAGATCGCCCGCAGGCTCGCCGCCGGGGAGACGGCCCCGATTCGTTTTGCGGTGAACCGGCCAGGGGAGACCTCCTTTGACGACATCGTGCGCGGCGAGGTGAGCTTCGACCACGCCCAGGTGGATGACTTCGTCATTCTCCGCTCCGACCGGTCCCCGACATACCATCTGGCCAGCACGGTCGACGACGTCGACTTCGGGATCACCCACGTGATCAGGGGCGAGGACCTGTTGTCGTCCACCCCGAAGCACCTCTTGCTCACGAAGGCCATGGGGGCGGAACCCGCCGTCTACGCCCACCTACCCCTGCTGCTGGGTCCCGATGGAACCAAACTGTCGAAACGCCACGGACACACCGCCGTCAATGCATACCGGAGCGCCGGATTCCTTCCCGAGGCGCTGCTCAACTATCTCGCCATCCTGTCGTGGTCACCGGGAGAGGACGAAGAGCTCGTGTCGCTGTCGGAGATGGCGGAGCGGTTCCGACTGGAAGACGTCAGCCGCAGCCCGGCGGTGTTCGATGTGACCAAGCTCGAATGGATGAACGGTGTGTACATCAGGGAGCTCGGCGCCGCCGAGTTCGTGGCTCGATCGCTCGAGTTCGTCGAGGACGACCTGGGGCGCGATCTCGACGAGGACGAGATGAAGGCCTTCGCCGGCATGGCCCCGCTCGTGCAGGAGCGGGCGAAGACGCTCGCCGAGGTCGGTCCTCAACTGCGGTTCCTCTTCGCTGCATCCGTCAGCTACGACCCCACATCGTGGGAGAAAGTCATGATGCAGCCAGAGGCGATGACGGCGGTCTCCGCTGCCTGCACTCGACTTGCCGAGCTTCCGGCGTGGGATGCGGAGAGCATCGAGACGACGTTGCGTTCCATGCTCGACGAGCACGGGATGTCTGCGCGCAAGGGATTGCAGCCGATCAGAGTTGCGGTGTGCGGCTCCGCGATCAGCCCACCGCTCTTCGAGTCGCTGGAGCTCCTCGGCAGAGAGCGCTCCCTGCAACGGCTCGCCGATGTCGCCCAGCAGCTCGGATGAGTCAGGCGCAGCCGCCGACCCGGATGTGCCCGTCCGCGGCAACCTTGGCCAGGGTGCGCACCTCGGCTCCCCCGGGTCCGGTCACGGTGACGTCGACCGTGGTGCGATCGCCCAGACCAAAGTGAGCGTGGAGCTCGATCCCGGCTGTGTAGCCGACGGTTGCGGTGATCTCACGGCTGCCGAGCAACGCCGCGGGGTCGCCGCCCCTCCCCGGCTCGAACACCTCTACTCGGGAACCGATCCCATCGATCGGGTCGTTCACCGACACCTCCAACCAGTGACCGCCTGCCGTCTCGTTGATGAAGAGGATGGACGGGAGCGCCGGGTCCCACTCCACTGCGAGAAGATCGAGGGTGCCGTTGCGATCGACGTCTGCGGTGGGTCCGGTCACCCAATACTGCGCGTCGCCGAGACCTGCAGGCACCGAGAAGCGAGGTACGCCGTCATCCAACCCGTCATTCACAAAGACTGCCGGTGAGGCACCACCGGCGGCAGAGGCGGTGGTGAGCACATCGACGAGACCATCGTTGTTCAGGTCGGCGAGCTCGACATGCGGCGCTTTGGTGGGAAGACCGGCCAGACCGCTGCGCTCGGTGACGTCCTCGAACGTTGGGGGATCCCCTGCTTGCGTCGTCCGGTTGAGGTAGAGACGCACCGGCACGGGACCACCCCGGCTGAGAGTGCTGTTGTAGTGGTGGCCGACCAGCAGGTCGAGGGCGCCGTCGCGGTTGACATCCGCAATGGCTGCTCCGGACACGTCGTCTTCCGGGCCGAATGTCTCCCACACAGGGATCGCCCCGGCTGCTTCGGTGAAACCGGATCCCGTGCCGATGAACAGCCTGTTGGATCCGGCCACGAACACGTCACTCACGAAGTCCTGGTTGAGATCGCCGACGGCGAGACCCAGACCATGGATGTCGGTGGGGAGCCCGGCGGGCGCCGTCGTGTCTTCGAAGCGGAGACCACCGAGGTTGCGGTACAAGCGGGACGACCCTCCGGAGTAGCGATCCTCCAAAATGAGCAGGTCGAGAAGACCATCCCCGTCGTAGTCGAGCACGCCGACCGACCGGCCGCTCAGGTGGGGATCGATGCCACTGTCGACGGCGGAGAAAGCAGATCCGTCGTTGGCGAACACGGTGGTCGGTGCACCGCCACCCCTGGCGTTGATATTGCGCGCCAGCACGAGATCCAGATCTCCGTCACCGTCGAGATCGACCATTGCCGCACCGGAGGTGCGCCCGTACTGCTCGGGCAGGCTGCGGGCGGGCGTGAACCCGCTGCCGGTTCCGGTGAGCACCACGTCCGGTGACGGCCCATCGGCGCCCCGCACGGTGTACACCTCGGGACGAGCGGTGGCGAACGTCCCGAAGGCGAGATCCGGTATGCCGTCGCCATCGACGTCGCCCCATGCCGCAGCGTGGCCCCGCATCCCGATGAGTGCTTGCTCCAAGCCGAACGCTGTCGTCTGGTCGGTCAGCTCGAGTTCCGTTGATGCCGTTCCCGCAGCGGGCGCCGTCCAACAGACCGCATACCCGTCACCATCGGCCCCGACGCTCGTGACTCCCTCCGTTGCAGTGGAACTGGCCCCGACCGGATCGGTCGGCGTCGCGCCGTCCGGCGTCGCGGTGTACGGGGCCACGTTGTCCAGCTCACGAGCCGTTGAGCACGTCGGCGCAACGAGCGCCGCCATCAGCAGCGTCGTCGCGATTCGTCGTGAGATCACGGCAACGTCACGACGGCGAGTAGCACCTCTCCGAATGTGTCGCGGGTCGCCGGATCGCCAGCGTTCAGCTCGACATAGATCGTCTTGCCATCTGCGGAGACCGCGACGCTGTACGTACCGCCCGCCCGCAGTCCGTGATGCTCTTCGACCAATGGGTTGAGTTGCACGACGGCCTCGGCTTCGCCCGTCGTGGTGTCGACGGCGAACAACGTCGTGCCGTGGTTCCATGCCCCGCCGTGCGCATCCGGGATGTAGTAGAAGCGATCACCGTCGGGAGCGAGCGCCAGCGACGTCGTGTATCCGTTGGCGGGCCCCAGCTCCGTGACCGTCCCGTCGGGATCGAAGGCAAAGAAGGTCGCCGGCTGGCGGGAGACGGCGTAGATGCGGCCGTTCGCATCAGGCTGGGTAGCCGCACGGAGGATCGACCCCGGCATCTCGATGGAGGTTGCGCTGAGGGTGTTCGTCGCAGGGTCGTATCTCGCCAGACCAGTGTCGTTCCAGGTGATGTAGGCCGACCCGTCGGGTCCCACGGCGATCGACCGATAGCCACCGTGAGCAGGGCTGTCGTCCTCGAAAACCACGTCCCCGGTCGCCGCGTCGAGCACCACGAACGATCCTTCCTTCTGGCCGAAGGGATCGGCGGCCTCGCCGTAGAGCAGTGATCCGTCCGGGGTGGCGGCCATAGACGCCACGCCATGCTCGGGCAGGATCACCCCGAGGTTCTCGGTGGTCCGGTTTACCGGGTCCAGTCTGAGCAAGATGTCACCCTGGTATCCCTCGGTGAACGTCAGATTGCGTCGAGTGCCCCAGTAGGTGGACACGAACACCTCGCCGCACGGACCGCCGACCATCTGGGCGTGGACCTTGCCGAACCCCCAGTCTCCGGGTTGATGGGGAACCGTGGCTAGCACGTCGACGATCTGGGTGAGCGTCATGGTCGCCGGGTCGTATTCATAGATGAACGAATTTCCATCGGCGCCATGGTGGTCACCGATGGCGCTGAGGAAGCGCCCGTCGGAGAGGACGATGCCTTGTCCCCAGTGCGACCACGGCTTGCCCTTGTAGTCGGGTCGCGGGTACATGACCAAGGCCACGCCCGGCGTGTCGGCGGTCTGCTCCTGCACCGTTTGCGCTTGGGCTTGGACGTCGCCTGCCCACGCCACCGTCTCGGCGCCGGTCGGGCAGCTGACGGAGACGGTCCCCACAGACGTTGGAGCGGAGGCGGTCGTGCCGGGTCCGGTACCGAGCGACGTGGCCGGCGCCGGCTCATCGGTCGATGGCGCATTCGCGCGGTCCGCCGAGGACGCGCCGCCGGAGCAGGCAGCGGCAACCATGGCGATTGCGAGGACGAGTCCCCCTCTCCGTGTCCGGCTCTCGATCACGACCCACGAAGCGTACCGGT
>JBFISM010000004.1:0-64769 GCA_041608535.1 Acidimicrobiia bacterium | reverse complement strand
CGAAGTAGCTCGAGCGATCGCCGCCGCCGCGATCGATGCGGGTGCCACCGTCATGACCAACGCCAGGGTGGCTTCGATCGACGTGAGCAACGGTCGAGCGGCCGGTGTCACGCTCGAGGATGGCCGTTCGCTCCGTGCCGGGAAGTTCGTGGTGAGTGCGGTGCCGGCGCCTATCACGATGCTGGAGCTGGTCGGCGGCGAGCACCTCGACCCATCGTTGCGGGACGATCTCGCCGGCTACCGGTGGCTGGAAGAAGCGCTTTTCGGTGTGCATTGGGCCCTGGCCGACCGGCCCCGCTTCACCGCCGAAGAGCATTTCCCCGACGTGCCCCATGCGCTCAACCTGGCACTCGGCTACGAGTCCTCGGACGACCTGGTCGCCCACATGGAAGCGATCCGCAAAGACGAGCACACGTCGGACGGCCCGATCCACGCTTCGATCCCCACGGTGCACGATCCGAGCCAGGCGCCGGCGGGTGCCCACACCACCTTTGGGTGGCATTTCGTTCCCGGGCCACCAATGCGCGGTGCGTGGGACGAGGCGGCGAATCGCAACCGGCTCGACGCCATAGTCGACACGTACCGCACGTATGCGCCCAACCTCGACGATGTCACGCTGGCGGTGACCACCCATTCTCCCGATGCCACCGAAGCCCGCATCTCGGCGATGCGGGGCGGCGACCGCCATCACGGCAGCTTCCATCCCGACAACTGGTTGTACAACCGGCCGACTGCCCAGATGCCCGGCTACCACACGCCGGTCGACGGGCTGTATCTCTGCGGGCCTTCGCAGCACCCTGGTGGCAGCTTCCACGGCCAGCCCGGGTACAACGCCGCCAGAGTGGTGGCCCGCGACGTGGGGGTCGAGCCATGGTGGCAATCTCGGGACCCCTACGAGGCGCTCGAGTCGCTCGGCTGAGATGCCGAGCCGTATAGGAGGGGCACAAACCGTCGGGTAGCTGACTATCGGTGCCCCTGCAGCGTCCCGATTCCACGCATTTCCGGCAATGGAACGCGGGATCGTATATCGTGCAAGATCAGTATCCGGTAGGAGCGAGGCGTGTAACGGTGAGCGTGGCAGAGACAGTCACAACGACCCCCCGATCCGGTCGGCTGAAGGTCGCCGCAATCACCATCGTCGGAATTGGCGCCCTCGTCGCCTGGGTGCTCACCCAAATGAGCCTCGTGTCCTTCTTCGCCCAGGTGCTCAACGGTCTCAGCTTCGGGGCCATTCTGTTCTTCCTCGCCGCGGGCTTCACGATGATCTTCGGTCTGATGCGCATCGCCAACCTCGCCCACGGGGGTTTCTATTTGATGGGCGGGTACGTGGGGATAACCACCGTTCTCGTGACGGGGAACTTCTTTCTGGGACTGCTGGCGGGAGGGGCCAGCATCATGGTGCTCGGCGTGTTCGCCGAACGGATCCTGCTCCGACCGATCCGGGGGCTGGAGAAGCCCGAGGTGCTGCTCACCATCGGGCTCACCTTCGTCATCGGCGATCTCTCCCTCGCCGTGTGGGGAGGCGACCCGCGGCAGGTGCAGCTTCCCGAGTTCCTCAAGGGTGCCATCAACCCGTTCGGCACCTTCTTCTATCCGAAATACCGGCTCTTTGTGCTCGGTTTTGCCATCGTTCTCGGCGGCGTTCTCTTCTACATCGACCGGCGCACCAAGATCGGCGCCATAGTCCGTGCCGGTGTAGACGATCGCGAGACCGTCGCCGCGTTGGGAATCAACATCAAGGCGGTGTTCACCGCGGCCTTCATGTTCGGGGCATTCGTCGCCGGAATGTCGGGCGTCATCGGGGCCGGGATCCTCGCCCTGCTGCCCGGCCAGGACTTCGAGATCTTGCTGTTTGCACTGGTCGTGGTGATCATCGGTGGGCTGGGCTCCCTGGAAGGTGCCGCACTCGGAGCCGCCGTGGTGGGGCTCATCGACTCCTTCGCCAAGGCGCTCGTGCCCGAGCTTTCCTTCTTCACCCTGTTTGCACCAATGGCGATCATCCTCATGGTGCGCCCCACAGGCCTCTTGGGGAAGGTCCAATGACGCGGTGGAACGAGCTCAGCCTCACCCGCAAGGTGCAGCTCGGGCTGCTCGCCGTCGCTGCCGTGGCGGCGCTGTCCATTCCCTTCGTCGCCGACACCTTCATCATCAGGCTCGTCACTCTCTCGCTGGTATCGGCGCTGTTCGCCATGAGCATCGACCTGATGGCGGGGTACGCCGGACTGGTCACACTGGGCCACGCCGGCGTCCTCGGATCTGCGATGTACGGGGTTGGCTACGTCGCATCCAAGACCGACGGGGGAATCGCCCTCCAGATAGTCGTCGGCTTCGTCGTGGGGATGATCATGGCGGCCATCTTCGGGCTCATGGCGATGCGGAGCACAGGTGTGTACTTCATCATGATCACCATCGCCCAGGGCATGATCATCTGGGGTTTGGCGTCGCTGCTGGTGAACGTGACCGGTGCGGAGAACGGGCTGCTCGGGATCCGGAGACCTCTCCGCGTCACCAGCGATGTCGACTTCTACTTCCTGGTGCTGGCGGTCTTTGCGGTGTGCTCGATTCTCTTGTTCATCGTCGTCCGCTCCCCCTTCGGTCAGGCACTGAAGGGCATGCGGGAGTCCGAGTCGCGCATGCGGATGCTGGGGCACAACACGGCGTTCCTCAAGTTCTACATGTTCCTGGTGTCCGGCTTCTTCGCCACCGTTGCCGGCATACTCCTCGTCTACCTCAACGAGTTCGTGAGCCCGTCCGACGTGATTCTCGGTGCGTCGGCGATTCCGGTCTTGATGGCGATCCTCGGCGGGATCGGCACCCTCATCGGACCCGTGATCGGCGCTTTCGTGATCGTCTTCCTCCGCAACTGGGTGAGCCTGGAGTTGGAACGCTGGCCGACGCTGATGGGCCTCATCTTCATCCTCGTAGTCCTGTTTGCTCGCGAAGGCCTCGTCGGAGCGATCGCGGCATGGTGGTATCGCCGCATCGACAAGGGAGGCAGGCCCGCAACGGCGGCGCCGTCCGTTCTCGGGGCACCCGATCACGCCGAGGTGATCCTGACGGAATCTGGCTGAGAGATTCCGATCCGTTGCGAGACGGGTCGGCATGACAATGAGGAGGAATCGCTCATGTGGAAATCGATGAGGAGATGGGTGCTGCTCGCCGCAGTGATGGTCCTCATTGCCGCCGCTTGCGGCGGCGATGCCGAGACCGACACGACCGCAGCTGCCGCCGGGGGGGGCGACCCGGCGACCCCGGCGGCCGCCGCTGACGCACCCGCCACCACAGCGGCAGATGCCAGCGGCGCCGAGGACGATCGTGGTGGTGCCGAGGGTGAGCAGATCGACCGGCTCAAGGTCGGTGTGCTACTGCCGCTGACGGGCTTCGTGGCGGGACCGGGCGAGGACTCCGCCCAGGGGCTGCAGCTGTACTTCGACGAGAACGGAGCGAACGGCGGTACGGAGATCCAAGTCGGAGACGTGACGGTCGAATACATCCTCGAGGACAGCGGGTCCGATCCGGCGGTGGCGCTGACCTCGGCGCAGAAGCTGGTCGACGTCGACGATGTGGACATCGTGATCCCGGGCATCCTGGCAAGCACAGGAGGCGCTGTGGGCGATGCGCTGGGTGACCGCACCGACGTACTCTTGTTGTCGCCCTATTCGTGCAACGACGACTTCACCCAGCGGGCCCCGCTGGCCGGATATGCCCGCCCGGGTGGCTGGGCGTGCAGCCAGACGTCACACGCCTTCGGCAAGTGGGCGTACGAGGAAGCTGGATTCCGTCGCATCGCCACTGCGTGCGCCGACTACACGTTCGGTTACGAGCACTGCGGCGGGTTCGTCGATGCGTTCACGACGCTCGGCGGCGAAGTCACCGACCAGATCTGGTTCCCGCCACCGACCCAGGATTTCGGGACGTATGCCACGCAGCTCGGCGGTCTCGAGGTCGATGCGATCATGGCGCTGTCTGTGGGTGGCTCGGCGATCCCGTTCGTGACGGCCTACTCGGACTTCGGTCTCGACCAGAGAGTCCCGATGCTGGCCGGGGCTGTGACGACCGACCAGTCGGTGCTGCGGGCGATGGATCCGGAGACGGTGCTCGGCACGATCTCCCACGGGCACTGGGCCGAAGGCGCCGACCTGCCGGAGACGCAGGCATTCGTCGAGGCGTTCGAGGCGGAAACCGGAAAGATTGCGTCGTACTACGCAGCGGCCAACTACGCCGCCATGCAGTGGATCGCGGCGACCTTGGAGGAGACCGGCGGCCGCTTCAGCCCCGAGCTGTGGCTGGAGACCATGACGGGCGACATGGTGGTGGACACGCCGTTCGGTCCGCAGGAGCTGGACGACGAGGGCTCACCGATCCTCAACGTGTACATCCGCGAAGTCGTCGAACGAGAGGACGGCAAGCTGTGGAACGTGCCGATCTTCACTTATGAGGGTGTCGATCAGTACTTCCCATTCGATCGGGAGACGTATCTGCAACAGCCGTCCTACACCAAGGACTTCCAGGGTCTGGAGGTCGGCAACTGATGACACAGCGATGACGAACAGGGAGGTCCTGCACTGAGCACCGTTCTCTCCGTCGCCGACGTCACCGTCCGCTTTGGCGGTGTCACGGCCGTGGACTGCGTGTCGCTCGTCGTCGACGAGGGACAGCGCTGGGCCGTCATCGGCCCGAACGGCGCCGGCAAGACCACCCTGTTCCGCTGCGTTTCCGGTGAGGTGAGACCGACCGAGGGCAGTGTGACGCTGTTCGGTCAAGACATGAGCCGCGCTGCGCCCGATCGCAAGGCGCAGCGCGGCTTGGGTCGCACCTATCAGATCACCAACCTCTTCCAGGAGCTGACGGTGGAGAACAATCTCACGATCGCCGTGCAGTCCACCCAGAAGATCCGCCACGAGTTCTGGTGGCCGGTGAGGATGCGAGGTGACCTCGACGGGCAGATCAGGTCGGTGCTCGACCAGGTCGGCCTCACCGAGCGGCGCAACACGAGAGTGGACGCACTCTCCCACGGCGAGCAACGGCAGCTCGAGATCGCCATGGCATTGGCGAGCAACCCGAAGCTCCTGCTACTCGACGAGCCGGCGGCGGGACTGTCGGCTGCCGAGCGACGCATGATGAAGAACCTCATCAACGGTCTGCCCCGCACGCTGCCGATCGTGCTCATCGAACACGACATGGACATCGCGCTCGATCTCGTCGAGCGGGTGCTCGTGCTCGACAACGGCCACGCCATCGCCGAAGGCACTCCCGACGAGATTCGGGAGAACCAGCAAGTCCAAGACGTCTACCTGAAGTTCTGACCATGCACGGTCTCGCCCTCTCCGCAGAAGCCGTCCACAGCTACTACGGGACGGCACACATCCTGGACGGCACCTCGATCCACGTCGAGGAGGACGAGGTCCTGGTGTTGTTGGGTCGCAACGGCATGGGCAAGACCACCCTGGTGCGAACGATCGCCGGGATCAGACCGCCCGACCTGCGCCAAGGAAAGATCACGCTGGACGGGGAGGACATCACCGCTCTCGAGTCGTACGAGATCGCCCGACGAGGCATCGGCTATGTACCGCAGGGCCGGCACATCTTCGGAAGCCTCACCGTCGAGGAGAACCTGGGCATCATCGCCCGGGACAGCCGCAGGGACAGCGACCACTGGGACGCCGAACGGGTGTATCAGATGTTCCCCCGGCTGCGGGAACGGCAGGACAGCTTCGCCCGCAGTCTCTCGGGGGGTGAGCAACAGATGCTGGCCATCGGTCGAGCGCTCATGACCAACCCGAGCCTGCTGCTCATGGACGAGCCGTCCGAAGGATTGGCGCCAATCATCCTCGGGATCATCCGTGACACCCTGAAGGACTTGAAGGGCACCGGACTGTCGATCCTCCTCGTCGAACAACAGCTCGGGCTGGCGCTGGCATTGGGCGACCGCATCAACATCATGGCGGAGCACGGCACGATCGTGTGGGAGGGCACCCCGGACGAGCTGCGCAACAACCACGCTCTGCAAACCCAGTACTTGGGAGTGTGACGCATGTCCTTCCACACGACCGACCTCTCCGACGCTCACCCCGACGTGCAGGTGGCCGATCCCCTGCTGCTTCACTTCGGTGGCATCAAAGTCTTCTCCGGGCAGATCGCCACGGCCAAGGTTCACGAAGACAACGTCATCGTGCGCTCCACTCTGGAGACTGCCGGCGAGGGACGGGTGCTGGTGGTCGACGGGGGCGGCTCCACTCGGACCGCACTCGTCGGTGACGTCCTCGCCGGGCTCGGCCTCGACAACGGCTGGTCTGGGATCGTCGTGAACGGCTGCATTCGCGACTCGGCGGCGATTGCCGAGCTCGACATCGGTGTGATGGCCCTCTCCGCCAGGCCGAATCGCAGTGCCAAGCACGGCTTCGGCGAGCTCGAGGTGCCGGTGTTCTTCGCCGGTGTCGCCTTCCACCCCGGGGCGTGGCTGTACGCCGATCACGACGGCATCCTCGTCTCCGACCACGCGCTGACCTGACGTGCACGTCGAGGTCGTCTCGATCCCAACCGAGACGACGCCGCTCGACGGGCTGCTGTATCGCCCAACCGGTGCCGTGTCCGGTGCGGTCCAACTCATGCACGGCAACACCATGAACTTCTACGTGGGACCACCGCGTTTCCTGCCGGAACATCTCACTCGACTCGGGCTGGCGTGTCTCTCCTACAACCGCCGCGGTCACGATGTTCTGTCCAATCGCGACAGTCGCGATCTCGAGGGAGGGGCCTACCAGACCATCGCCGAGGCCATCGAGGACAACCGTCTCGCCAGACGCTGGCTCGATGCACGGGGCTTCCCCCCCGCCGTGGTGATCGGGCACTCCAACGGGGGAAACCTGGCGGTGCGACACGTGGCGGATCACCCCGACACGCCTGCGCTGGTTCTGCTGTCGGCCCATCGGGGAGGCCGCGACCTGCTGCGGCTCATGGCGCAGGCCGGGCTCATGGCCGGGGATCGGTACGAGGAGACCACCGCCGCAGCCCGCCGCCTCGTCGCCGCCGGCGACGGCGACCGCTTGCTGCTCGTCCCCGGATGGTGGTACGTCATCTCGGCACGGACCTACGTCGAGTTCCTCGACAACAGTCCCGACATCGTGGAGTGGGCCCATCGCATCCCGTGCCCGACGCTGTTCCTGCGGGGTGGCGACGAGCCCGCTCAGCTCTATCCGGCCGAGGAGATCGCCGCAGCCAGCCCGAATCCGGTCACCATCGGGGTCATCGACGGCTGCGACCACTACTACGCCCGGTGTGCCGAGGAGGTTGCCGGCGTCGTGCTGCGCTGGCTGGAGCAAACCCTGTGAGTCCCGCCCGCCGACACCTATAGAGTCGGGCCACGACACCGAGGAGGGCGATGACGACCGACCCGCAAACAACCCGCATCGGCTGGATCGGGACGGGTGTCATGGGGGCGTCGATGGCCGGTCATCTGGCCGCCGCCGGGTACTCGCTCACCGTGAACACCCGCACCCGTGACAAGGCGGAGGCACTCGAGGAATCGGGAGCTGCGTGGGCGGAGTCGCCGGCTGCAGTCGCTGCCGCCTCCGACGTCACGTTCGCCATCGTCGGCTTCCCCGAAGATGTGCGCGAGGTGTTCCTCGGCGCGAACGGAGCGCTGGACGGAGCCGCACCGGGCAGCGTCGTCGTCGACATGACCACCAGCGAACCGTCGCTTGCGGTGGAGATCGCCGCCGCGGCGGCCGGCAAAGGTGTGGGTGCGGTCGATGCGCCGGTGTCGGGGGGCGACGTTGGTGCCCGCAACGCCACGCTGTCGATCATGATCGGCGGCGAGGACGAGGACGTGCAGCGGGTATGGCCGCTCTTCGAGATCATCGGTGCGACGCTCGTGCATCTCGGCGGACCCGGCGCCGGGCAGCACACCAAGATGGTCAACCAGATCCTGATCGCCACCGGCATGATCGGGGTCAGCGAGGCACTGCTGTATGCCCAGCAGGCGGGGCTCGATCTGGAGAAGACGCTCGAAGCCGTCTCCGGTGGGGCCGCCGGGTCGTGGTCGTTGAGCAACTACGGACCGCGCATGCTCGGCGGCGATTTCGCCCCGGGCTTCTTCGTCGATCATTTCGTCAAGGACATGGGAATCGCCCTCGACGAGGCCGGAAGGATGGGACTGGCGGTGCCCGGTCTCGCCCTCGCCCACCAGCTGTACGTGGCGCTGCAGGCGCAAGGTGGCGGACGCAACGGCACCCAGGCACTGCTGCTGGCGCTGGCCAAGCTCAACGACGTCGCCTGGTCTCGGTCCGGCTGAGTATGGACCCTCGACTCGCCGCTCTGGAACCCGCCGAGGTGAAAGCGGTGCTGGCACCGTTCGGCGAGGAGCGGACCCTGCCCGGAGCCGCATACACCTCACCCGAGGTCTTCGCCTGGGAGCTCGACGAGCTGTGGAGTCGGAGCTGGGTCGCGATCGGCAGGGTCGCCGACTTTCCGGAACGCACCGCAACGGAGGTCACCGTGAACGGCGAATCGCTGCTCGTGACCAACAAGGGACGGTTGGCCGCATCGTTCAACGTGTGCCGGCACCGCGGCCACGAGATTCTGGGACCCGGCGAGCAGCGCACGACCTCGTCGCTCCGGTGCCCCTATCACGGGTGGGTCTATGACTTCGATGGCCGGCTGCGAGCCGCCCCGAAGATGTCGCACCGCACGGATGTGAACGACATCGCCTTGGTCCCCGTGCGGCTCGAAGTGTGGCGCGGCTGGGTGTTCGTGGCGGTCGATCCGGCGGCACCGCCACTGGCCGAGCACATCGGGGATCTCGACGATCAGGTGGCGGCGTATCACCCCGAGACCCTGGTCGCCGCGGCGGCGACGAGCTACGAGGTCGCCGCCAACTGGAAGTTCATCCACGAGAACTACCACGAGTGCTACCACTGCCCGTCGATCCATCCGCAGCTCACTGCGGTGACCCTCACCGACAGTGGGGTGAACCACACCGCAACCGGGGCCTGGGTGGGCGGGTCGCTGGCGCTGCGTGACGGGATGGAGACCATGTCACTCGACGGCAGGTCGCACGGCTGTCGCATCGCCGACCTGCCCGAATCCCGGTGGAGCGAGGCGCACTATTTCGGGCTGGTGCCCAACCTGCTGATCTCGCTCCACCCCGACTATGCGATCACCCATCGTCTCCATGCATCGGGGCCGGCAACGACCACCATCCACTGCGAGTGGCTCTTCCCGGAGAACGCCGTGGCCGCGCCGGAGTTCGAGCCGACGTATGCCGTCGAGTTCTGGGACGTCACCAACCGGCAGGACTGGGCGGCCTGTGAGTCGCTGCAGCGGGGCGCTGCGTCCCGGGGTCATCGGCCGGGCGTGCTCGGCAACGGCGAGGATGCCGTGTACCAGTTCCTCGGCATGATCGCCTCTGCCTACCTCGGCCACGGCGTCCGTCCCATCGAGAATCCGCGGCGCAACTGAGCGCAACGGAACCCAATCGCACCCTCGTTCGTTTCGGATATGAGCCCGGCGACGGATGGCGTCCATCGCCGGCTGGGCATACGATGTCGAGGCGGACCGGTGAGGTGGCACCGGTCCATTCCGAAGGGGATGCGTAGGTCAGATGCGGACACGAGGGTTGATCGTTCTCGTGCTGGCTGCATCGCTGTTTGTATCGGGTATCGCCTCGGTATCCGCCGGCGAAGATGAGATCTGGTTCGCCGAATCCCTCGATGCAGGCAGCCCGTCGTTCTCTCACGCAACCGTTCCCACCCGCTCTCTCGGCGACGGCCACGTCGGCAGCGGGGTGCGGGCGGTCATGCCGGTAGGGGGACACCACGGCGCCAACGGCTACTGGGACCTCGAGGACCTCGGCGCCGGCGATCCGGACGAGCTGTACTGGCGATACTGGATTCGGTTCCCGCTGGACTTCACGATCGCTCCGCCGTACCGGGGCAAGTTGCCCGGTCCGGCCAACACGTACGGCCACAACTGCTACGGCGGTCGGGTGTCGACGGAAGCGGCGCCATGCTGGAGCACCCGCATGATGTTCACCCGGGACTACCAGGACGAGACCGGCTCCTATCAGGACGGCCCAGACGATCAAACGCTCATCGGGTACTACACCTATCACCTGGATGGTCCGGGCCATCGGGGCGACATCCTTCCGTGGGACGACCGGGTAGCGCTGCTCGACCACGGTCGCTGGTACTGCGTCGAGGGGCGGATGCGGCTCAACACACCAGGCGCCGGCGACGGGATTCTCGAAGGTTGGGTCGGTGGCGAACCCGCCTTCTCGCGGAGTGACCTCGCCTGGCGGCGAGCCGGTGAGGAGTTCCTCGACATCGACTCGTTCTGGTTCAACGTGTACTACGGCGGCAAGGGAACGTCACCTCAGACGAACGAGATCCATTTCGATTCCTTCGCATTCGGCCCGCACCGAATCGGCTGTCGCGACTTTTCCGGGTCCTTCGCCGACGACGACGGCTCGGTGTTCGAAGGCGACATCGAATGGCTCGTGGAGAGCGGTCTCACCCGGGGCTGCAACCCCCCGGACAACCATCGGTTCTGCCCTGAATCGCCCATAAGCCGAGGCGAGGTGGCGGCGTTTCTATCCCGTGCACTCGAGCTCCCCCCGGCCGCAGAAGATGCCTTCGCAGACGACAACGGGACATGGTTCGAGGAGGACATCAATGCTCTTGCAGCCGCGGGGATCACTGCGGGGTGTGCACCGAATCGGTTCTGCCCTCACGACGCAGTGACACGCGCGGCGATGGCGGCTTTCATCCGCCGAGCATTCGGCGATCGGCTGCCGCTCGGCGATCCGGCGGTCTTCACCGACATCGCCGGCACCCCCTTCGCCGCGGACATCACGTGGCTCAGCGCAGCCGGCATCACCCGAGGCTGCACCGAGACGATGTACTGCGCAACATCAGAGGTCACTCGCGGTGCGGTGGCGGCTTTCCTGCGTCGCGCCCTGAGCACGCCGGATCAGCGACCCGAGGAGCCGGTCATTCCGGTGGCGAGCCGCATCATCGCCGTCTGAGAATCTCTCAGCCGCCGGGAGCACCGCGCTCGAAGTGTCGCTCCAGGCTGTGCCACACGCTCGGGTAGTCGTCTTGGAGTGCGGGGATCGATCCGGCGTACTCCGTGGGGATCAGTGGATAGCGGGTCTCGAACATGAAGGACAGCGTGTCGGCGAGCTTCTCCGGCTCGAGGTCGGAGGTGGTTGCCTTGAGCCAGGCGTCGTGGTCGGGTCCATGCGGGAAGTACATGTTGTGCAACGACATCCCACCCGGGGAGAAACCCTCCTCCTTGGCGTCGTAGACGCCGTAGAGGATCCCCATGAACTCGCTCATGATGTTCTTGTGGTACCACGGCGGGCGGAAGGTGTGCTCGCCAACGAGCCAGCGGTCCGTGAACACCACGAAGTCGACGTTGGCCACCCCGGCATCGGCGCTGGGCGAGGTGAGCACCGTGAAGATCGACGGGTCCGGATGATCGAAGCTGATCGAGCCGATCACGTTGAACCGCCGCAGGTCGTATTTGTACGGTGCATGGTTGCCGTGCCACCCCACCACATCGAGAGGTGAGTAGTCGGTCTCCACGGCGAACATGCGGCCGTCGAACTTCACCGACAGCTCACCCGGCGTCTCGACATCCTCGTAGGCGGCGACCGGGTAGAGGAAGTCACGGGGGTTGGCCAGCCCGTTGGCGCCGATCGGACCCCGCTCGGGTAGTTCCAGGTACGTTCCGTAGTTCTCACAGACATAGCCACGCGCCGAGGCGTCCACCAGCTCCACGCGATACACCATGCCGCGGGGCAGCACGGCGATCTCACCCGGCTCCGCGACCAAGATCCCGCACTCGGTGACGAAGCGGAGCCGGCCGTCCTGGGGCACCACCAAGAACTCGCCGTCGGCGTTGTAGAAGTACGTGTCCGTCATCGACTCCGTCGCCATGTAGATGTGGGCCGCCATGCCCACCTGGGTGTGGGCATCTCCGTTGGTGGCGATGGTCCGCATCCCGGTGAGAAACGTGGTGGGACCATCGGGGAACGGCGGCGGGTTCCATCTGAGCTGACCGATCGGTGGCTGTGCCTCGCGACACGGTGCGGTACGGATGTGGTGCGGGTCGGCCTCGGTGAAGCGCCATGCATGACGGACCGAGGGGCGGATCCGGTAGAACCAGGTGCGGCGGTTCCGGGGATTGGGCACGGTGAACGCAGTACCGGAGAGCTGTTCCGTGTAGAGACCGAGTGGAGGTTTCTGCGGGTTGTTCTGACCCAGCGGCAAGGCTCCCGGAACCGCCTCTGAGGCGAACTCGTTGCCGAACCCGGACTGGTATGGCGGGTCGCCCACCGCCCCGGTCTCGGCGATGTGGGAACGATCCTCGACGTCGGTCATCGGCTCCTCCGTTGGCTGAGAAGCCGAAGTTAGCCGGTCAGGGAAGACGCCTCAGAGCGGAGCCGGCCGGGCGCCGAGCTCATCTGCGGTGCCCACGCCCGACCAGCGCTCCAGCTCGGCGGCGAGGTCGAGCCGCTCGATCGGGGCGGCATCGGCGTACTCTCCCCACGCGTCTTGCGGCAGCATCCACATGACCTCGAACTCGTTGCCGTCGGGATCCGCCGCATAGAGGCTCTTGGTGGCCCCGTGGGAGGACTCGCCGACGTAGCCGCCGGAATCGATGAGCTTCTGCCGCATCGCCGCCAGTTGATCGATGGTGTCGACCTGCCACGCCAGGTGATACAGCCCGGTCTGACCACGCTGGTGGCGCCGGGCTCCTGCGCCGAGACCAAAGAGTCCGAGGTCGTGGTGGTTGCCGGAGTCGGCCGCCCGCAGGAAGGCGACGTTGGCCCGCGGCTCCCGGACCACCAGGCGAAACCCCAGCACCTCCTGGTAGAACTCGAGGGCGCGCTCCAGATCCGAGACGAAGAGTACGGCGTGATTGAGCCGGCGGATACCGGTCATGTCTCCATCCCCTGCCACTGGTCGAAGTGGACAACGTCTTCGAACGCACGGCGGCTCGGCTTCGAGATCGGCCGCAATGGCCGATCTGCGGGATATCCGAGGGCGATGAGCGACGCACATTCCCGGTCGGCGGGGAGACCCAGCACCTCGCGCGCCAACGGTTGATCCTCGCAGGCGGTCTGCCCGCTGCCGATCCCGAACCCCGCAGCGGCGATCATCATCTGCACGGCGAGTTGCCCGGCATCGAACCGCATCATCGTGCGAGAACGTTCGTCGTCGCCGACGGGCAGCACGATGGCCACGGTGGCGGCCGACCCGGTGATCCACGAGGCACCGCGCCACACGCCGGACAGGCGTTCGAGTTGCTCGCGATCTCGCACCACGACGAGATCCCAAGGCTGGCTGTTACGCGACGAAGGAGCGCGCCGTCCCGCTTCGAGGATTCGGTGCAGCACGTCATCGGCGATCGTCTCGTCGGTGAAGCTCCGCACCTGGCGGCGGGCCGTCACGGCGTTCCAGGCGTCCATCACCACTTGTCCTCCCGAGTCGCGTGAGCCCACTCCCGTGTGAACATTCTCATGGCGGCCACGGTACTCGGCTCCGCTGCCGCAGGAATCGGTGTGGGTCAGCCGACGATACGGCCGGCCACGTCGCCCAACTCGAGGCGATCATCTCCGCGGCCCGCCGATCCGCCCAGAGTCACCTCGTCTCCGTTCTCGAGGAACGTGCGAGTGGACCCGTCCGGCAGCTCGATGGGCTCCGTTCCACCCCAGGACAGTTCGAGAAGACTGCCGTATTCGCCGCGCTCGGATCCCGAGATCGTGCCCGACCCGAAGAAATCACCGGTGCGCAGTGCCGCACCGCTCACGGTGAGATGGGCGAGCTGCTGGGCCGCCGTCCAGTACATGTGCCGGAAGTTCGTCGCGGCGATCGACTCAGGCTCCACACCAATGGCTCGCATGGCTTCGCTCTGGAGAGAGACGGTGAGGTCGATGTCGAACCCCCAGGGCTCGTCACTGCGCAGATACCGAAGCGGCTCCGGCTGCTGCGGTGGCTGCTGCACCCGGAAGGGCTCGAGCGCCGCCAGCGGCGTGACCCAAGCCGCCGTCGACGTGGCGAAGGACTTGCCGAGAAACGGCCCGAGCGGCTGGTATTCCCACGCTTGGATGTCTCGGGCGCTCCAGTCGTTCACCAGACACATTCCGAAGATGTAGTCAGCGGCGGCCGTGATCGGCACGGGCCGGCCGAGCTCACTTGCCGGCCCGACCACGAACCCCATCTCCAGCTCGATATCCAACCGTGCGCTCGGTCCGAAGACGACGGCGCCGTCCTGCAACCGCTGCCCATGGGGGCGCCGCACCGGTGTGCCGCTGACCACGACCGTCCCGGCGCGCCCGTGGTAACCGATGGGCATGTGTCGCCAGTTGGGCATGATGTCAGGTGCGTCGGGCCGGAACAACGCACCGATGTTGCGGGCATGTTGCTCGGATGAATAGAAATCCACCCAGTCGCCCGGCTGGAACGGGAGGTGCAACGCCACGTCATCCACCGGGACGAGCATTGGGGCGACGGCGTCACGGTGGGTCTCGTCACCGAGCAGCTCCGTGAGAATCGCGCGCACCTCCGCCCACCGGGTGCGGCCGGCAGCCAGTAGCGGATTCAGCGACGGGGCGGCGCATTCCTCGGGGAGCAGACCCGCCTCGTGCGCAGACCCGAGATCGAAGACCATGTCACCGATGCGCACCCCGAGCCTTTGCGCGCCCGGGGACGCGGAGAACACCCCGTAGGGGAGGTGGTTCAACCCATACCCGCTGCCCCCGCCGTCCGCCACCACCCAGCTCACCATGCCTGCTCCCCTGTGTTGCCAGCCAGGAAGATACCCGGCCGGCCGAGCTGATCACTGAGCACCGGAATGGGGAGCCACCACCGGTGACTCCGGGCGGCTGTCACCGGGTGCGATGCGCGTCGGGAGCAGGTAGGCCAGTGCGAGAAACGCCAGCCCGATGCCGAAGAAAAGCGCGATACGCACCAGCGGATCGGTCGACTCGAGATCGTGGAGCAGGAGCTTGGTGGTCGCGAGACCGAGCGTCGACCAACCGGCGACCTGCACCTGGCTCAGCGAGGTCCGCACTCCGGCGGCGAGTGCCGCCAGCCCGACGACGACCCACCCCGTCGTGATCCAGGCGTCGCTCGTGCCGGCGGCGAGCACGATCCACCCCAGCACCGCTGCATACGCCGCGATCGCATCGCCCCGGGTGCGCCGGTCGAGCCAGGCCCAGACCGCAAATGTCACCGGCGCCACAGCCCACACGCCCACGCGCACCACGTCGGAGTCGAGAAGCTCCGCATACTGGGCGCTGCCAAACCACCACACGCCAATCACCAGCGCGGCGGCATGGATCCGGTTGCTCAGCTGGAAATCCCCCATCTCGGCGAATTCGACGAGGCGGGTCAGCGCATAGAGCCCGACCGCGGCCACCACCAGGCCCGGCTCGCTCAGCACCGAAAGCAACCAACCCACAGCGACCATGTGCGCCGAGAAAGACAGCAGCGACCGCACCTCCGCACGGCGATCGGCGATCGCCCGCCAGGCGGCAACGCCGAGCACCGTGGCCTCTGCCACCCACTCGGCGGTCTCCACCGGTCCGACCGGCCCTCGATCGGCCGCACGGGCGATCACGGCGACCAGTGCGATCGCCAGCGTGACGAGGGCCTGCCACCGCATCGGCCGATGGTCGAGCCGTTCCCCGACGACGACGAGGACCGCGACCTGGAGGGCCAGCGCCACCAGCAGCACGTCGCCTTCCAGGGCGATGGCGACACCGACGGCCAGCAACATCGCGGCCACGGTGACATGGACGAACGCCTGATCTCGCAAGCCGGGCCGAGCCAGCGCGGCAGCGACGCAGGCGAACAGCGCTCCGGTGCCTGCCACCACGGCGCTCCATTGGCCTCGGGAGAGATCGAGCACGGGGACCAGCAACAGCAGTGTGACGATGGGAGCGGTGTGGATGAGCCGTTCGGTGGTGCGACTGAGGAACGGTGCGAGCCTCTCCTCCATCACATGGGAGCTACGGATCGCCAGCCGGTCACGTGTCTCCAGCACAGTGCGCAGCAACGGGACCAGCCACACCAATGCACCGACGGCGATGACCGCAACCGCAACAAACGGACGCTGGCTGTGATCGAGGAGCGCCACGAGCAGGACCCACGATGCTCCGGCCGTCGACACGGCGACGCTGCGCCAGCCGGTCCAGGCAAACACCGCCAATCCGGCCACCGTCATGAGTGGTACATACCACCCGAGAATCACGGGGTCGTCGATACCGGACTCGAGCAGCAGCGGCGTTGCCAGACCGCCGAGAACGGCGAGCACGGCGATGGGCGGTGAGTCGAGCGAGGCCGCAGCCAGCAGCGCGGCGAGAGTGACCGTGATCATGGCGACGAACCCGGTTCCGCCGCCGACCACTCCCATCACGAGAGCACCGAGCGCAGTGAGATAGGCGACAACGAAGCCCGCTCCCTGCAACGTATCGGCGAACACGCGGCGCCGCCCCCGGATCCGCTGACCGGCGAGGAACAGACCGGCGGCGACCACTCCCGAGGCCAAGAGCCGCACCGTGGGTGTCACCCAACCACGTTCGACGGCGAGACCGAGCGCAAACGCCGCCGCCAGCACGACGAGAGCGATGCCCGCCCACTTCAACACCGCCTCGCTGGTGCTGATGCTGAGCTTGACCCGCTCCACCGTGACCGGCGCCGCAACCGCATGCGGCGGCGCCATCGGGGCGGGGGGCGAATCCTCGTCCGGAACGGGATGCGGGGCGGGCTCTACCGCGAAACCCGCATGACGTTCCAGGCGGGTGATGCGACGTTCGAGCTGGGTGAGACGTTCTTCGATCACCCATCCACTGTCTCGCAGCGCCGGAACCGCCACCATCGGGGACCTCCCCCAATCTGCCGTGGGGGTCGGTCAGGCGCGCTGCTTCGCCTTGCGGTACCTCGCCACCGCCAACGGTGCGAAGACGGCGATGATCACGACTATCCAGATGAGCGTGTACCAGACCGGATTGGCCAGAGGCCACACATCGGGTGGCGGCGTTCCCGGCGGGATGTTGCCGAACAGCTCCCGAGTCGCCTGGGTGACCGCGCTCACCGGATTCCACTCGGCAAACGTCCGGAGCGGTCCGGGAAGGTTCTCGCTCGGCACGAACGTGTTGGCGATGAACGTGAGCGGAAAGATCACGATGAACGATGCGTTGTTGATGACTTCGACGCTGGGCACCAGCAGACCGACGTAGGCCATCACCCACGAGAAGGCATACGCGAACAACAGCAACAAGACGAAGCCGATGAGCGCATCGACGACACCGCTGCGAATCCGCCACCCGACGATGAGCCCGGTTCCACCCATGATGAGCAGCGACAGCACGGTGTAGATGACGTCGCTGGCGGTGCGCCCCACCACCACCGCGGAGCGCGACATCGGCAGCGAGCGGAAGCGGTCGATGATGCCTTTCTGCATGTCTTCGGCGAGCCCGGCTCCGGTGAAGGTGGCGCCGAACACCACCGTCTGGGCGAAGATGCCGGCGATGAGGAACTCGCGGTAGGACCCGCCCGGAATCTGGATGGCGCTGCCGAACACGTAGGCGAACAGCAGCACGAACAGAATCGGCGAGATCAACACGAAAACGAGGACCTCGGGCACTCGTTTGATCTTGATGACGTTGCGCTTGGCGATCACCGCCGCGTCGCCGAGCGAGGCGAGCATCTCGGTCATGACATCGCTCCTGTCGGCTCCAGCTCGGTCGCCATCTCATCCGCCGTGGGCTCGGCGTGGTGCCCGGTGAGCGTCAGGAACACGTCGTCCAGCGTCGGACGGCGCAGACTCACATCGCTGATCGCCAGCCCGGCCGCATCGAGCCCGCGTAGCACCGCAGTCAGCACGGCGGCGCCACCACTGATCGGGGCGATCAGCTTGCGGAGTCGCTCCTCTGTTTGCACCTCGCCGACGGCGTGCGACTCCAGCACGATCCGAGCCCCATCCAGCGAATCGGGCTCATCCATGGTCACCTCGATGCGCTCCCCGCCCACCATGGACTTCAACTCGTCCGAGGTGCCCTGGGCAATGATCCGTCCGTGGTCGATGACGACGATCTCGTCGGCCAGCTGGTCCGCCTCTTCGAGGTACTGCGTCGTCAACAGCAGCGTGGTGCCCCGTTGTACGAGGTTGCGGATGATCGTCCACAACTCCGTGCGGCTACGCGGATCGAGCCCTGTGGTCGGCTCGTCGAGGAACAGCACCGGCGACTCGGCAACCAGCGCGCCCGCCAGGTCGAGCCGCCGTCGCATCCCACCGGAGTACGTCTTCACGGGGCGGTTGGCAGCGTCGACTAGGTCGAACCGCTGCAGCAGCTCGCGGGCACGTCTGCGTGATGGATCCTTGCCGAGCCGGTGCAACCTGCCGATCATCTCCAGGTTCTCGCGTCCGGTGAGATGCTCGTCGACTGCGGCGTATTGCCCGGAGAGCCCAATCCGTTTGCGCACCTCGCCGGGTTGATCGATCACGTCTGCGCCGGCGACGCGGGCCGTGCCTGCGTCGGGCCGCACCAGCGTGGTGAGGATCGATACGGCAGTCGTCTTCCCGGCACCATTGGGTCCCAGCAGGCCGACGACCTTGCCTCGGTCGACGGCGAGATCGATCCCATCGAGCGCAACCACGGCGCCGTAGTGTTTCACCAGACCGGTCGCCTCGATCATCGCGGCCATCGGATCCCGCCTTCTCGCCGGGGTACGTTGCGCGCATACTATGCGCGGCACCGAGCTCCGCATCGCGATACCGTGTCTTCATGAGTGGACCGGTCGAGCACTTCGAGCACACCGACTCCCTGGGTGCGTCCACCATCGAGGTCAAGGAGGGTCGCAAGACCAGCATCGGCCGCGTGGCGATAGCCCGGGTGCTCCCTACCAAGCAACGCCGGGCAATCGGGCCGTGGTGTTTCGCCGATCTGATCACACCACAGGACATCGCGGCGCCCCCGCCGATCGAGATCGGGCCCCATCCCCACATCGGTCTGGCTACGGTGACCTGGCTGCTCTCTGGATCCGTTCTGCACACCGATTCGCTGGGCTCGCAGCAGCCGATACGCCCAGGCGAGCTGAACCTGATGACCGCCGGTGGTGGCGTGGCGCACGCCGAGGAGGGACTCGAGGTACGCGCCGAGGCGGCGAACGGCGGGGTCATGGGTGTGCAGATGTGGCTGGCGCAGCCGGAAGCGACCCGGCATGGCGCCGGGCGTTTCGAACACTACGGCGCGTTGCCGGTGGTGGACGGCTCGTGGGGCTCCGCACAGGTATTCGTCGGCGAGTTCGGTGGCGTGATCTCTCCCGCCACCGTGGATTCCCCGGCGCTTGGTATCGATGTTCGCGTGCAGCATCGGATGGTTCTCCGGCTCGATGCGGCGTTCGAATACGCCCTGATTCCGGTCGATCGACCGTTGAGCGTCGACGACGTGATCGTGGAGCCGGGATCGCTGGCGTACCTCGCACCCGGTCCAGAACAGGCCATCGTCCGCACCCACGACGGGTGGGGTCGCTACCTCCTGCTCGGGGGCCGCCCCCTGGGCGAACCCATCACGATGTGGTGGAACTTCGTCGCCAGAACCAAAGAAGAGATCACGGATGCGTGGATGGACTGGAGAGCCCGCAACGAGGAGCGTTTCGGGCCGGTTCCGACGGCGCTGTCGCCAATCGACGCCCCCACCCCGCCCTGGATCAGTTCTTCCTAACGATGGTCGAATCCACGCCGTTGCCCGAGGGCACCATTCGCTTGGACCAGTCGACGATCTTGCGTTTCGGCACCGCTGTGTTCGAGAGGCACGGAGTAGAGCACGAGCAGGCGTTGCTCACCGCCAGAGTGCTGCTGTCGGCGGATATGCGCGGCATCCGTAGCCACGGCATCGCCCGACTCCCCTACTTCTCGTTGCGACTGGAGCGGGGTGTGATCGAGCCCAGCCCGGAGATGGTGGTCCGCCGCCTGTCGCCGACGACGTGCAGCATCGACGCCGCCAACGGTCTCGGCACGGTTGCGGCCGCCACGGCGATGGAGCACATCATCGACATCGCAACGGAGTACGGCGCCGGATTCGCCACGGTGACGAGATCCAACCACTTCGGTTATGCCGGGTACTGGGCCGAGCTCGCCATGGACGCCGGGATGATCGGCATCGCTCTCGGCAACAGCGGCCGGCGGGTGACACCCACCTTCGGTGCCGAGTCGCTGCTCGGCACCAATCCGCTTGCCGTGGGCGTCCCGGGCAACCCGGGGGAGAACTTCCTGCTCGACATGGCCACGTCGACGGTGGCGGTGGGCAAGATCGAGACCGCGCTGCGCGAAGCGCGACCGCTCCCCTCGGGTTGGGTCTCGAGCGGCGGCGCTCCCCCGGTGCTCGACGACCGCGGAACGCTCAACTACGACGCCCCTCTGCTTCCCCTCGGTGGCGAGGGCGACACTACCGGTGGGCACAAGGGCTACGGGTTGTCGCTCATGGTCGAGCTGTTGTGCGGAGCCCTCGCCGGGTCGCCGCTCGAGGCCCGTCTCCGCGGTGCGACTGCCGACGGCTCGGCGGCGATGGGTCACTTCTTCGGCGCCATTCGGGTCGACGGCTTCCGCAACCCCGCCGAGGTTGCCGGGGACATGGCCGCGACCTTCGACACGTTGCGTGGGGCCAGAAAGGCGCCGGGCCACGATCGCATCTACATCGCCGGAGAGCTGGAAACCCTGGCTGCCGGGGAGAACGAACGGTTCGGCATACCGGTGACCCCGGCGTTGCTCTCCCAGATGCAGGACCTCGACGCCCGGCTCGGGCTCGGGTTCGACCTGTGACGACGCTCGGCGTCAGCGCCGGCGCCATGGTGGATGCGCTGTGCGAACTCGGTTTCACCCATGCGCTGATCATCCCCGACAGCGAGAGCCGGCTCCTCTTCGAGGCGCTCCATACCGAGCCGGCAATCAGGGTGATCAGCCCCATGCGGGAGGGCGAGTCGATCGCCATCGCCGCCGGGCTGTGGACCGGGGGTGCGGCGCCCGTGCTGATCATCCAGAACACGGGTCTGATGGAAGCCGGCGATGCGCTCCGCGGCTGCGGGGTTGGGCCCAAGGTGCCGTTGCGGCTCGTGGTCGGCTGGCGAGGATACGCCGGGGCTGCAGCGGGCCACTGCCCCATCGACTCGGCGTTCACCTATACCGAGCCACTCCTCGAGGCGTGGGGTGTCCCCGCCTGGCACCTGATGAGCGACGCCGATCTGCCGGTCCTCGCCGAGATGGATCGAACCGCAGCACGAACGTCGCATCCCGCGGCGGTGCTCACCGGGTACGCCTTCCGATCGTGACCAGGTCGATGGAGAGAATGGATCTGTTTCGCACGGTGGCCACACGGCGCACCGATGAGATCGTCGTCATGACCATGACGGCGACATTGCAGTGGCCACTGGTGTCACAGCACGAGCTGGACTTCGATTTCCTGGCCTTCGGAATGGGTCACGCCTCCGACTTCGGCATGGGCCTGGCGCTGGCTCGTCCCGAGCGCAAGGTGATCGTGTGGAAAGGCGACGGTGGGCTGCTCATGAGTCTCGGGTCGCTGGTGACGCTCGGCCGCTACGGACCGGAGAACCTCGTCGTGTTTCTGCTGGAGAACCGCAGCTACGAGTTGACCGGTGGTCAGCCGCTGCCCCCGCGCGCAGACTTCGTTGCGCTGGCGCTCGCCGCCGGGGTGGAAGGCGGCGGCGCCACGGGCCGGGGTGTCGTGGAGCGGATCGATCAGCTCGAAGTCTTCGCCGTGCGGCTCCCGAGCTTCCTGACCGAACCCGGACCACACTTCGTCGTGCTGCCCGTGCACACCACCGAGCCCTTGCCACCGGTGAACCACACCGACCACGCCGGCCGGATCCGCAGGCTGCGGGCGGGGCTCGGTCTCGAGGACTGACGGCGGCGGTGGCCCGGTACAGCGACCTGGCACAATGAGTCGATGAGCACCGACGGTGTACGCGCCATGGTGATGCGGGGCGGATCCTCGAAGGGTTTGTACTTCCTCGCCTCCGACCTTCCGGAGGACGCCTCGATCCGGAATCGCCTGTTACTCGAAGTCATGGGCTCTCCAGACCCACGCCAGATCGATGGGATGGGTGGCGCACACCCGCTCACCTCCAAGGTCGCCGTGGTCGAGGCGTGTCGCCACGACCGGGCCGACGTCGACTACCTCTTCCTGCAGCTCGGTGTCGACGAGGCGATCGTCACCGACAAGCAGAACTGCGGCAATCTCCTCGCCGGCATCGGGCCCTTCGCCGTCGAGCGAGGGATCGTTGCGGCACAGGAGCCGATGACCGAGGTGCGGGTCCACATGCTCAATTCGGACAGCGTGGCGACGGCACGCTTTCCCACCACCGACGCTGCGCCGGTGTACACCGGGACGACGATGATATCGGGGGTACCGGAAACGGCGGCGGCGATCACGCTCGACTTCGAAGATCTGGCCGGAGGCACCACCGGTGCGCTGTTGCCGACGGACAGCGTGAGCGACACGATCGCCGGGGTTCCGGTCACCCTCATCGACAACGGGATGCCTGTGGTGGTGCTGCGGGCGAGCGACGCCGGCATCTCCGGGTACGAGTCATGCGAGGAGCTGGAAGCGCATGCGGCGCTGCGCTCGCTGCTCGAGAAGATTCGCCTCGAGGCGGGCGAGTTGATGAATCTGGGAGATGTGACGGCAACCACCGTGCCCAAGCTGACGATGGTCGCCCCACCGCAAGCGAACGGTCACCTGAGCACCCGCACCTTCATCCCGCATCGCTGCCACCAGGCGATCGGTGTGCTGGGCGCCGTGTCGGTGGCCACTGCGGCGCTGCTTCCCGGAGCGCCCGCGGCACAGGAGCTACACGGCCCCATCACCGGCGACGTAGTGACTCTGGAGCACCCCACCGGGACGTTCGATGCCGTGATCACCATCGCGGAGAGTGATGGGGTGCCGGTGGTGGTGCGCTCCGGGATCGTCCGCACTGCCCGCAAGTTGATGGACGGCATCGTCTTCCCGAGGACGTGACCTGAGTGGCCGACACACCAACGATCCCGGGACCGGTGCGCAACCCTCATCCGCCGACTCGGTTCACCCCGCCGTCACTGGCGTGCGATGGTCACTGCCACGTGTTTGGTCCGGCCGATCGCTTCCCGTATGCGCCGGAGCGCACGTACACGCCGCCGGACTCCGGTTTCGACGAGCTCCGCGCCCTGCACGATCGGCTCGGACTGGAACGCGCCATCGTGGTCCAGGCGTCGTGCCACGGTTTCGACAACTCGGCGATGCTGGATGCGCTCGAGCGCAGTGGCGGGCGATATGCCGGAGTCGCCCACCTCGACGACCGGCACAGCGAGGATGACCTCGCCCGTTTTCACGCCGCCGGCGTGCGCGGCATCCGCTTCAACTTCGTCAAGCATCTGGGGGGCCCACCGGACCCGGCGTTCTTCTGGCGGCAGGTGGAACGTGTCACCCCGCTCGGCTGGCACGTCGAGCTGTATCTCGACGCCGCCGAGCTCGGGACCCACGCCGACTTGTTCGCCAGACTGCCGGTCCCCTTCATCCTCGACGGAATGGCGCGGATCAAGGCGGGCGCCGGGATGGAGCAGCCGGGTTTCCCCGAACTGTTGCGCCTGCTCCGTGACGACGTGCGCGCCTGGATCAAGGTCTCCGGGGCGGATCGCATCACAGTCGATCCGCCTCCCCCGTACGACGACGTGGTCCCCTTCGCCCAAGCCATCATCGAAGCTGCCCCCGACCGGACGCTGTGGGGCAGCGAATGGCCGCATCCCAACGTGCGCCACATGGCCGACGACGGTGATCTGCTCGACCTGCTGATGGATTTCGCCCCCGACGATGAGGTTCGCCACCGCATCCTCGTCGAGAACCCGATGCAGCTCTACGACTTTGGCGTAGCCGGATAGTCGAGAGTCCGCTCCAGACGATCGAGCGTCTCCATGGTGCTCAGCGCCTGGCCCACGCTTGCGTTGGGTTCCCGCCGCTCGTCGATGGCGGTGAAGAACTCACGGGCCTGCAGCTCGATACCGTCCATCGCCACGTCGACGCCGGACACGTCGATCGCCTCACCGGACCCATCGACGAGATCGTCGTAGCGGGCCACGTACGTTCCCGTGTCACCGATGTAGCGGAACCACGACCCGAGCGGACCCTCGTTGTTGAACGACAGCGCCAAGGTGCAGATCGCCCCGTTGGGGACGCCCAGACCGACGGTCATGTCCATGGCGATGCCGAGCTCGGGATGGATCGGTCCTTGTTGCGCCCACACCCGGCTCGCCACCTCTCCTGTCTGATACTGGAACAGGTCCACCGTGTGTGCGGCGTGGTGCCACAGCAGATGATCGGTCCAAGACCGCGGCTTGCCCAGAGCGTTCTTGTTCTCCCTGCGGAAGAAGAACGTCTCCACCACGAAATGCTGGATGGTGAACTCCCCGGACTCGACACGCTGCCGCACCCACTGGTGGCTCGGATTGAACCGCCGGGTGTGGCACACCATCGCAACCAGCCCGGTGCGGCGCTGCGCCTCTACGACGGCTCGGGAGTCGGCGAGATTGTCCGCCATGGGGATCTCGACCAGGGTGTGCTTGCCGGCATCGAGGGAGGCGATCGCCTGCTCCGCATGGATCTGCGTGGGGGACGCCAGCACCACGGCGTCGACGTCGGTGCGATCGAGCACCTCTTCGAGGTCGGTGGTCCAATCGGGGATGGCGAACTCCTCGGCGAAGTCGCGTGTGTCCTCCTCGACCCCACCCGAGACGGCGACGACGTCGACGCCGTCGATGCGGCGCAGCGCAGCCACGTGTTTGCGGGCGATGGCTCCTTCACCGGCGATGACGACACGCATCGCAGCTCCTTTCGGTCACAGTGGCAACCCGGCGTACTGCTCGGCAGCCGCCGCCATGAACGGCTCCGACGAGGCGAGGTAATCGAGCTCCGATTCCTGAATCCGCTGCCCGAACTCACCCTGGTCGGGGAACCGGTGAAGCAGCGTGGTGAGCCACCACGAGAACCGCACCGCGTTCCACACCCGATGGAGCGCCGTGACGGCATAGGCGTCGAGCAGGTCGGTCGACCCGGTCGTGAAATAGCCGGCCAGAGCCCGGCCGAGATAGTGGACATCGCTGACCGCGAGATTGAGTCCCTTGGCGCCGGTGGGAGGCACGATGTGGGCGGCATCGCCGGCGAGGAACAACCGGCCATACCGCATCGGCTCGGCGACGTAGCTGCGCAGCGGGGCGATGGACTTCTCCACGCTGGGCCCGGTGGCGATCTCGCTTGCGATGTCGGGCGGGTAGCGGAGTAGCAGCTCCTCCCAGAAGCGGTCGTCCGGCCAGTCCTCCACTTCGTCTTCCAGCGGCACCTGCAGGTAGTAACGGCTCAGCATCGGGTTGCGCATCGATGCCAGTGCAAAGCCGCGTGGGCTGTTGCAGTAGATCAACTCCGGAAGTGGCGGCGTCTCGGAGAGGATGCCGAGCCAGCCGAAGGGGTACACCCGCTCGTACTCCCGCAGCAGGTCGCTGGGGATCACGCTGCGGCACACTCCGTGGAACCCGTCACAGCCGGCAACGAAGTCGCAGTCGACACGATGGCTGACGCCGTCCTTGTCGTAGGTGACGTATGGCGCCTCCGTGGCTACATCGTGCGGTTGCACGTCGAGCGCCTCCTCGACGATGGTCCCGCCCCAGCCTGCGATGGCCGAATCCAGGTCCTCCTGGATCCTCGTCTGGCCGTACGCCATGAAGTGCCGTCCGGTGTGCTTGGCGATGTCGAGGAAGAGACGCCGCCCTCCGCCCCACGTGATCCCGGTACCGTCGTGCACCTTGCCCTCGCGATCCATGCGCTCTCCGAGCCCGGCATCACGGAGGATGCCGACGGTCCCCCATTCGAGCACGCCGGCACGAACCCGAGACAGCACATAGGCGCGGGTCTGTCGCTCCAGAACGATCGACTCGATCCCACTGAGATGGAGCAGATGAGACAGCAGCAGACCGGCCGGACCCCCGCCGACGATGGCCACCTGGGTCTTCACCCGCTCCATGGCCCCCACGCTACCGGGCGTCGGTTGGTCCCCGCAGACGGGGTGCAGGGCGCAACGGATAGGATCGGCCGCGTCGACCAGCGGAGCGAGGATGATCATCGATTGTCACGGGCACTACACGACGACACCGGACGCCCACGGCGAGTTTCGTCAGGCGCAAATCGCCCGGCTCGACGATCCCAGCCGGCCCGAGCCGGCCCGCCCCGAGATCAGCGACGACGAGATCGCGGCGAGCATCGAGCAGAACCAGCTCGCCCTGCTCCGGGAACGTGGCGCCGACTTGACGATCTTCTCTCCGCGAGCTTCGTGGATGGGTCACCACATCGGCGACGCCACGATCTCCGAGCAGTGGTCCCGCGCCTGCAACGATCTCATCCACCGCGTGACGACGATGTACCCACACCACTTCGCCGGTGTGTGCATGCTCCCCCAATCGCCCGGCGTTCCCATCGATCGCTCGCTGGCCGAGCTGGAGCGCTGTGTGCTCGAGCTGGGATTCGTCGGGTGCAATCTCAACCCCGATCCATCGGGCGGGCATTGGACCTCGTCGCCGCTCACCGACGAGTCGTGGTTTCCGCTCTACGAGAAGATGGTGGAGCTCGACGTCCCGGCGATGATCCACGTGTCGGCGTCGGACAATGTCAACTTCCACGCCACGGGAGCCCACTACATCAACGCCGACACGACTGCATTCATGCAGCTGATCGAGGGAGATCTCTTCACCCGGTTTCCCGACCTGCGCTTCGTCATCCCCCACGGCGGCGGCGCCGTGCCGTATCACTGGGGGCGCTATCGAGGTCTCGCCGACGGTCTGGGCAAGCCTCCGCTCGCCGAGCACGTCATGGGCAACGTCTTCTTCGACACCTGTGTCTACCACCAGGCAGGGATCGATCTGCTCTTCGATGTGATCGACACCAGGAACATCCTCTTCGCCTCGGAGATGGTGGGAGCGGTACGCGGCGTCGACCCGGAGACCGGGCATCATTTCGACGACACCAAGCGCTACGTCGACGGCGTCGATCTCACCGCAGAGCAACGATCTGCCGTGTTCGAGGACAATGCCCGGCGGGTGTACTCACGACTCGATGCGCTACTGCGAGAGCAGGGACGCTGAACGCATGGGTAGGTTCTCCGCACGGTTGTCTGAGTTGGGAGCGCCATGACCGGTCCAGTCGTCGTCCGATCGATTCCACGCACCGACCCCGGTGTCATCGCCGAGTTGGCCGGGGCGGGGGTGGCCACGGTGCACGAAGCCCAGGGTCGCCGCGGGCTTCTCGATCACGGCGTGGTTGCCCGCCAGCACGGGGGGCGCATCGCCGGATCGGCCGTTACCGTGTCGAGCGCACCCGGGGACAACATCATGATCCACGCCGCCGTCGATGTCGTCCAACCAGGCGACATACTGGTGGTCGCTCTCACCACACCGGCGATCCATGGCATGTTCGGCGATCTGCTGGCGACGTCCCTCGTGACGCACGGTTGTGTCGGTCTCGTCATCGATTCGGCCGTGCGCGACATCGCCGAGCTCAACGAGATGGGGTTCCCGGTGTGGTCCCGAGCGGTCCACGCCGAGGGGACGGTGAAGGAGACTCCGGGATCGGTGAACGTCCCCATCGACTTCGCCGGCCGCTGGATCCACCCGGGGGACGTCATCGTCGCCGATGACGACGGAGTCGTCGTCGTGGCGCACAACGAAGCCGGCGACGTCGCCGCCGCATCGACCGCCCGCACCGCAAAGGAGGCGGAGACGCGGGCTCGGCTCGAGGCCGGTGAGCTGGGCCTCGACTTCTACGGGTTGCGGGACAAGCTGCTCGATCTCGGGGTGCGCTGGGTCGATTCGCAAGACGCCGTCTGAACCGTGGCTCTGCGTATCGCGGTCTTCGGGCTGGGGGAGGCGGGAAGTGCCATCGCCGGCGACCTGGCCGCCGCCGGCGCCCAGGTGCACGGCTACGACCCGGCTCCGGTGGCGACACCGCCCGGCGTGACCCGGCACGAGGACCCGGCCGATGCAGTTGCCGGTGCCGAGCTGGTCCTGGCGATAACGGCTGCCGCCGATGCGCAAGCGGCCATCGCCCAGGCGTGGGACCGGGTCAAGCGGGGCACGCTGTACGCCGATCTCTCCACGGCGCCTGCCAGCCTCAAGCAGGATCTCGATGACACCGCGACGCTGCGGGGTCTGCCGTTTGCCGACGTCGCCTTGATGGCGACGGTGCCGGGCAACGGCGTCGCCACACCGTCGCTCGCCTCCGGCAGTGGTGCCGAGCGCTATGCCGAGATCGTCAATGGACTGGGGGGACGGGTCGAGGTGGTATCGGAGAGTGCCGGGGATGCGGCCACCCGCAAGTTGTTGCGCAGTGTCTTCGTCAAGGGCCTCACCGCTGTGGTCATCGAGGCCTTGCGGGCTGCCGACGCCGCCGGGCAAGGGGGGTGGCTGCGCTCCCATCTCGCCGAGGTCATCGAAAGCGCCGATGCGGCGCTGTTGCGTCGTCTGGTGACCGGGACCGCCAGGCACCACGGGCGCCGCACCGACGAGATGGAGCACGCGGCGACGCTGCTGCGCCAGCTTGGTTTGGAGGCACCAATGACCGACGCGACCATCGATGCGCTGCTCAGCGTGGCCACCCTCGGTATCCCTGACGTGACCGGGCTGGAGCCGCCTGCGGAAGATCAGCCGAAGTCGTAGAGCTGCTCCGGATTGGTGACCAGGATCGCCGTGCGGGTGGGCTCGTCCGGCACCATCTCGGCGAGCAGATCGACCAGATCGCCGTCGTCGGGCATGTGGCGCACGTTGGGATGTGGCCAGTCGGTGCCCCAGAGGATGCGGTCCGGTGCGGCGGCGACGACTGCTCTGGCGTACGGGACGACGTCATCGTACGGCGGCGTCCCCTCGGCGGTGAGCCGCTCGGCTCCGGAGATCTTCACCCAGCAACGCTCGTCGCGCAGCAGGGACAGCAGCTCTCGAAACGGAGGCTGATCGATGCCGGCAGTGGCATCCACCCGTCCCATGTGGTCGATGATGAAGGGGACCGGAATTCGATCGAACAAGCCTCGATGTGATGCGAGATCCTTGGCATCGAAGTGCAGCTCGACGTGCCAACCCAGCCCGGCCACCCGGTGCACCAAGGCCCAGAAGGTGTCGAGATCCGGGGCCCCGCCGAGGTGGCGAACGAAGTTGAACCGAATGCCACGCACCCCGGCGTCGTGAAGCTCGGCGAGCTCGGTGTCGGTGACGTCGGGCTCCACCATCGCCACTCCGGCGTAGCGTCCCTCGCCACGATGGAGTGCCGCAACCATGGCCCGGTTGTCGGTGCCGTGACAGGACGCTTGCACGAACACGGCGCGGGACAACCCGAGCCGCTCCTGGAGGCGCTCGAACTCGTCGACCCCCGAGTCGGGCGGTGTGTATGTGCGGTTGGGAGCGAAGGGGAACTCGTGGGCCGGGCCGAAGATGTGGCAATGCGCATCGGTGGCGTCGGGCGGAGGCACGAGGTTCCTGGGCGGGTGCGAGTCGCGGCGTGGTGGAGGCATGGTCGGTTCCGGGAGGTGGTTCATCTGCGGCTCAAGGCTGCCAGACCCGCGGACCAGCGACAACCCGCTCACCGGGCGCTTCAGCCCCGTCGCTACACTCTCCGTCCGAGGAGGATGCCATGGCAAGGGCGCATCGCGACTACGACGACATCCCGGGTACGTACGTGTTCGACGCCGAGCATCACCGCAAGGGGTATCACCTCAACATGTTCTGCATGTCGCTCAACGACCCGGCCAACCGGGAGAAGTTCGCCGAGGACGAGGAGGCCTACCTCGACCAGTGGGCGCTGACACCCGAGCAGCGGGCCGCGGTCCTGGAGCGGAACTGGCTGGAGATGCTGCGGCTCGGTGGAAACATCTATTACACGTTCAAGATCGCCATCTTCGATGGGCTGTCGATGCAGGCGGTGGGCGGCATGATGTCCGGCGTCAGCGAGGAGGAGTTCAAACAGATGATGCTCGACGGAGGGCGGACTCCCAGTGGCTGAGATCCTCTACGGCGTCGCCAGCTCCCATGTGCCGGCAATTGGTGCGGCCATCGACAAGGGCAGGGAGGACATGCCGTACTGGCGTCCCCTCTTCGAGGGCTACGAGGGGGCGCGCAAGTGGATGGCGGATGCCAATCCGGACGTGATCGTGCTCGCCTACAACGACCACGCCTCGGCGTTCGATCTCGACCTGATCCCCACGTTCGCCATCGGTGTTGCCGAGACCTTTCCCATCGCCGACGAGGGGTACGGGCCGCGCCACATCCCCGACGTCGAGGGACACCCCGAGCTGGCGTGGCATCTCGCCGAGTCACTCATCCTCGACGGTTTCGACATGACGATCTGTAACAGGATGCCGGTGGACCACGGCCTCACCGTGCCGCTGTCCATCATGTACGGCTCGCCGGAGCGATGGCCAGCCAAAGTGATCCCGCTGGCGGTGAATGTGATCCAGTACCCCCCGCCGACCGGGAAGCGCTGCTATGCGCTGGGCAAGGCCATCCGCCGGGCCGTCCACGCCTTCGATGAGGACTTGCGGGTGGCCGTATTCGGCACCGGAGGCATGTCGCACCAGCTCCAGGGCGAGCGAGCGGGGTTCGTCAATACGCCGTTCGACACCAGGTACCTCGACCGGCTCAGCGAAGACCCGCAAGGGCTCACCGAGATCTCCCACACCGAGTTGCTGCGCGATGCAGGGTCCGAAGGCATCGAGCTGGTGATGTGGCTCATCATGCGAGGTGCGCTCAGCGAGAAGGTGCGCGAAGTACATCGCCACTATCACGTTCCGGCGTCGAACACGGCCGCCGGGCTGATCATCTTCGAGGACGCCCTCGCTCAGATACGGGACAGCCTCGAAACCGTGTCTTGAGCAGCGACAAGCAGAGTGCGCCGGTATCCGTGGTGGGTCTACTCGACTCGTTTGGGTCCGCCCGTTAAGGTCCACGACCGCATCGTCACGTCACACCTTGGGGGAATGTATGCGTCGCATCGTCACCATCCTGGCCGTCGTGGGTCTGTTGACCGCAAGCCTCGCCGTCGGGTCGGCGGCCGCCGCCGGCTTCGAGCGGGGGGTGGTACTCACCGTTGACGGAACGGACTACTACTTGGCGGGTGCGCCCGACGGTCCCGGTGGGTCGATCGACATTCCCGGCCATGCCTGGGTCGTGGCGGGTTCCGATCAGCTCGTCGGCAAGCACTACAACACGGGACCGTTCGGGGCTCCTCAGTGGTGGTCGTCGGACGCGCCGGATGGTGCGTTGCTCTATGTCGTGCACGGCGTGATCGACGTCTGGACGCCTGAGCTCGCCGAGGACTACGCCTCGAAGGGATATGTGCACTACCACGAGTTGGTGTCCGTCGAAGATGGCTCACTCCACCCGACAAAGGTCGTGTGGCTCCGCCACCACGCCCGCACGAGCTTCACGCTCGACGGTGGACCCCGTCCCGACCTCGCTCACGCAGTGACGCCGGGAATCGATTTCGAGTTCATCAACAACTACTTCGTGCCGTACGACCCGTCGGAGTGAGAGTCTCGGCGCAAGCCGAGCGGCGCTGACAACTCGCTGACCACGGCTGACCCGTCGGCAGCCCGACTGGGCCAGTCTGGCGACTGGGACCGAGCTCTAGACTCCGCCGCCATGAGAGGCGACATCATTCTCGTGGGCGAAGAGCACCGCAGAGCGGCCGAGGTGATCACGCGCAGCCTCCTGGAGGAGATCCAGGCCTCGGCACGGCGCTTCACGATGACGGTGGCCGGTGAATCCGGCAGCGGGAAGTCCGAGATGGGGCAGGCGCTCGCCGATGTGCTCGGCGAGCACGGGGTGAGCGCCGTGGTGCTGCAGCAGGACGACTACTACGTGCTGCCGCCGCGATTCAACGACGCCGCACGCCGCGCCAACTTCTGTTGGGTGGGCACCACCGAAGTCCGCCTCGACTTGCTCGACTCGCATTTGGCGGCGGCTCGGCAGGGTGCCGAGTCGATCGTGAAACCACTCGTGATGTATGCCGACAACCGCATCGACGAAGAGACCGTTCCGCTGACGGGGATCGACGTCGTCGTCGCCGAAGGCGTATACACCTCGTTGTGTGAGCATGTCGACCGCCGTGTGTTCATTGCGCGGAACAGGCTGGAGACGATGGAACACCGAATGAAGCGGGGGCGGGAGAGCTTCGACCCGTTCATCGAGGACGTCCTCACCAAGGAGCACGAGATCATCTCCCAGCACCGCGCTCGTGCCGACATCGTGATCACACGGGAGTACGACGTCGAGTTCGTGTCGGTGTGAGTCTGGGGCGTCTTCCCGGAGAACAGGAGTACCGCGCGGGCGACGTGTCCTTCCTCGTCGGGGCGCGTCCCAGCGATGTGATCGATGCGCCGCTCGACCACATCTTCGGTGTGCTCGAAGGTCGACACGGCGAGGCGATCGCCGCCGCAGTCTCGCCCGAGGCGGTCGATCTGGAGCGTCCCCTCGAAGACCTCCCCGAAGCTGTGCGGTCACCGCGGCATGGTCTGGACGACACATCGTGGATGCGTCGAACGAACATGGTCGGGGTCAACGTCCGGACGGTCGGCGACTACGGCGGTGTCGTGAAGTATGCGATGACGCTGCCCGCGGCGATGGACGCGATCCATCTCCTTCCGATCTGGGAGCCGGGTGTCGTCGAGAGCCTGTACGGGAAAGCGTCGTGGAACCTGAACAACGAGTTCTTCTCCGGGGATTGGTATGGCCTCTTTCCTCACTTGGACACCGTTGGCAAGCAGCTCCGGGCCCTCTCGAACGTCCTACACGTCATGGGCAAGACCATCGGCATGGACGTGATCCCGCACACCGATCGGTTCTCCGAGGTTGCGGTCGGCACCCCTGGGCTCTTCGAGTGGATGCGGGTTGCGGAGGACCGGATCGTCGACCACTCGGCGTCTCTGGCCACAGTGGTCGAAGAGACCGTCTTCGCATGGCTCCGCTCCAAAGGCAGCGCGGTGCCGGGTCGAGCCGTGCCTGCCGATGCCGCAGCGCTGTTCGCCCTGACGGAGGGCGATCGCCTGCGACTCCTCTTTGGCGAGCCGGGCGATCTCTTCGGCCGGATCGATCGACGAGTTGATCTCGTCGGACATCTCAAGCGGCACGGTCTCGAGCCGGTACCGGCCACGATGGGCGTGCCGTTCCGAGGAATCGAGGTCGATCCCGACCCGACCCGCACCGTCGTGGACCATCACGGGCTGTCCTGGCCCGACTACGTCATCACCCGGCCCGCCGCTATGTCCCGGGTGTTCTCGCCGCTGGCCCGCTACAAGCTCTATGGGAGAGTCGACGACAACGTCAATTGGGAGATCGACTTCTCGACGGTGCGCAAACACGTCTGGGAGTACGTGTGTCGGCACTACGCCGAGACGAGGCACATCGGCAACTTCGACTTCATGCGTGGAGACATGTCGCACGTGCAGATGCGACCCGATGGCGTGCCCGAAGTCGTCGACGAGTACTACGACATCCTGGCGGCGGTCAAGACCCACATCCAGGAGACGGCCCGAGCACCATGGTTCGGGTACTTTGCGGAGACGTTCCTGCCGCCCCGGGACGTGTTCCAGTACGGCGAGGAGCTCGACCATCTCGATGCCTCGCTCGCCGATGCGACGCTCGGTGATCTGCAGTCGACCGTCGTCGGCAGCCACGAGTTCCTGCGCCGCTTCCGCCGGTATCTGGACGACTTGGAGACCCGAGCCTGTGCGCCGTCGTTCTGCATCGGGACGGCGGACAAAGACGACCCGCGATTCGACGAGTTCTACGTGGCCGGGAACGAGGCCCGTCTGTTCACCGCTCTCCTGGTTCCGGACATGCCCTCGTATACCGGGCTCGGCTTCGAGATTCGCGACGTCCACCATGCACCGGTGGAGAACGAGCGGTACACCAAGCTGTTCGTCTTCAGAGAACAGGGCGAGTCGAACATCTACCCATCGAAGGCTCGCTTCGGCGGCGAGTACGTCTGGGGCCGCAACGACGAGTTGTTCGAGTCGGTGACCGCCGTCCGCATGTACGCCGAAAGCGTGTTGCCGCTCATCGAAGAGACAACCACCCGATGGCTCGTCTCCCCCGACGCCACGACGCTGCGCGGCACGGCGGTGTGGACGCAGCGCGACCGAGGCGACGCCGGCCCCACCCATGTGTTCGCCGTCAACTACGACCTGGAGACCGACTCCGGATACTTCGGGATCCCGGGACTCCCCCGCGATTGCGTGCTGGAGTACGAGTTCTCCACCGCCGGCAGCCCGGATGCACGGGATCACAGGTTGACGTCGAATGGTTTCTTTCACCGGATCGAGAACCTCGCTCCGGGTGAGGGACGGGCCTATCGGATCGACGCAGCGCCCCGGTCTGCGTCTGTCAACTGAGTCCGTACCGTTGCAACGCGAGGTGGGCGCCCATGCCACCGTCGGGGGTGATGTTGGCGCCGCGGAACCAGGCAGCAGCGTCGGAGAGGAGAAACGCCACGACGGGCGCCACATCCTCGGGGCTGCCGTGCCGCTCCATGTTGCGCACGCTCTCCTGGGCCCGCTCCCCCAGCGTTTCGATGAAGTCTGGAAGGATCGGAGTCTCCACCGGCCCCGGGCTGACACAGTTCATCCGCACCCCCCGAGCGCGCCAGGTCCAGCGGTTCTGCATCGTCCACACGATCACGGCTTCCTTGGAGAGGAAGTAGCTGCGGGGACCGCTCTCCAGCCCACGTCGCACGACGAAGTCGCTCACGTCGTCCCAATCGAGGGCGAGCAGCTCGGTCACCTCGTCGAGATGGTCCCGCCACCCGTTCCCGGCCATCGACGCCAGGTTGACGATCGAGGCGCCACTCGCAAGCCGGGGAGCGAGCGCAGAGGTGAGGCGGATCAGCGCAAGCGTGTTCACCCTCAACACGACATCGCCCGGCTGGGTCGGCGCCACACCGGCGATGTTGCACAGACCGTCCGCATCATCGGGCAGCGCTGCAGCCAGCGCATCGACGGCGTCTCGATCCGACAGGTCCGCCCGGTGAAACTGCTCGATGTCGGGCGCCGGATGGCGATCGACACCGATGACATCGCCGCCGCAACGACGGATCTCGGCCGCCGTTGCGGCTCCGATCCCGGAGGCGACCCCGGTCACGATGATGGTCTTCCCGCTGAGGTCCATGTGATTCACCCATTGTGAACCCGGCAACGTCGCACTCGCCACTTGACGCCGGCGAGGCACAGGACCGACACTCCGGTCGTGACCCGAGCGCAGCCCAAACCGAAGCCACCCAATCTGCTGCGGGACAGCGGCCTGCCGCTCGCATACCCGACGTCGGCTCGGCTCGCCGTCGAGAGGTCCGTCGAGTGGCCGACCACGCTACGCACCTCGGTCAGATCGCTGACGGTGATGCAGAAGGAGGCGATCGTCGCCCGGTGCGATTCCCCCGTCGTGTGGCGACTCGCCAGCGACGAGGGGCCCTACCTCCAAGGACACGACTTCGGCCCGGCGCCGCTGGCGGTGCTCACCACCGGGATGGCCGTCGATCTCCTTCTCGGCATAGAACGAGGCCTGGCGGCAGCGGAGCTGCAGGCGAGCCCGCTCACAGTGACGCTGGACACCCGCTTCACCATGGAGGGCTCGCTCCCCAAGGGCACCATGGTGGGTGGCGCCCTCCCCCCAGCAATCACCGTGGCGACGCCACACGGCGACTTGGCGGCTGCCGCGGTGCTCACCGGAGTGATGAGCTCGGCGACCGCAGGGCTGACGGTGGCGCCGCATCGCGCCACCTTCACGCTGACGAGCCACGGCGTGCCCACCGAGACCACCGGGTTGCCGCTGCCCGACATCGCGGCACCCTCTGCGACTGCGATACCCGACCGGTTCCCTCGGGCCATCGCCGCCGAAACGGATCAGATCATCACGAAGACGGTCGACGTCGGGGAGCACACGACGGACGCCGGGGTCAGCCTGCAGCCGGAGCAGCGCCGTGAGCTGCACCTCCATGCCGACGCCCGCCGCCGTCCGGATGGGCTCGTCGCCGTCGACACGGCGGTGCACCGGCCCCAAGGCTCGACGTTCCGCTTCCTGTCTGATGAGCCGATGGAGCGCGGAGGGCAGAGCCGAGCCCCCGACGCATTGACATACCTCAGCGCCGGACTCGGTTTCTGCTTCATGACCCAGCTCGGGCGCTACGCCAAGATCATGCGCCGATCACTCGGCGACTACCGGATCATGCAAGACACCAAATTCGCCTTCGGTCGGCCGGGCAGCGGCCAGACGGCCGGGGGCCGAGCTGCGCCGCCGATCACCCACGTCTACCTCGAACCCGACGACGGGGAGTTCGCCGCCGATGCGGTAGCGATGAGCGAGCAGACCTGTTTCGTCCACGCCATGTGCCGGACACCGCTCCGCCCCAGGGTGCGCACCGTCAGGCGGTCATGAGGTCGGGCAGCCACGTGACCAGTCCCGGAAAGAAGATGACGAGCATGATGGCCACCGCCAGCGCCGCCACGAAGGGGAAGATGCCCCGGAACACCTCTCCGAGGTCGATCTTGGTGACTCCGGCGACAACGAAAGTGATGAGACCGACCGGCGGCATCAGCAGCCCGGTGAGCAGCATCATGATGGTGAGCACCCCGAACCACACACCGCTGTAGCCGAGGGCGATGATCACCGGGTACATGATCGGCGTCATGATCACGAGGATGGCGATCTCGTCCATCAACGCACCGAGGATGAAGTACACCACGAATATGAGCGTGACGATGATCCACGGGGCGATGGTGAGAGCCGTGATCCACTCCCCCAGCTCGATCGGTATCCGCGAGGCGGTGAGAAAGAAGCCGAAGATCTTCCCGGCGATGACGAGCATGAAGATGAACGACGTCGTGCGGATGGTGCGGCTCACCGCCCATCGGAATCCCTCGGGTGACATCCTCCGGGTGAGCAACCCGTAGACGAGAGCGAGAAACGCGCCTGCCCCACCGGCCTCGGTCGGGGTGAAGACCCCGAGGTAGATGCCGCCCATGCTTATCCCGAAGATGACCGGTACCGCCCACACCAGCCGCACGGCTCGCCATTTGGTGAGATCGGGCTGTTCCGCCGGTCGTGGTGCATACGCCGGCCTGACGGCCACCACGAGGTACGCCGTGACCATCAGCAACGCGGTGGCCAGGATGCCGGGGATGATCCCGCCGATGAGTACCTGGCCGATGGGCTCCTCGGTCAACACCCCGTAGAGCACGAGGACTGCGCTGGGTGGGATGAGCGCACCCAGCGTGCCTCCGACTGCAGCGGTGGCCGCGGCGTAGCCGGCGTCGTAGTCGAAGCGCCGCATCTCCGGTACGGCGACCACCGACATGGTGGTGGCCGAGGCCACCGCCGACCCGCTCACCGCACCGAACAGGGCAGAGGCACCGATGGTGGCAACACCGAGCCCACCCCGCATCCGCCACAGGAACGCATCGATGGCGCGGTACACGTCCTCACCGAGCGCCGCCGAGGCGAGGATGAGTCCCATGAAGACGAACAGCGGGATCACCGACAGGCTGTAGAGCGAGGCGCCGAAGAAAGCATCTGAGCCCAAGCGGGCGAGCGCCGCTTTCAGGTTGATGATCACGGCGAAGCCACCCACGCCGACGGCGATCATCGCCACCGCCACCGGCACTCTGAGCAGGAGCAGAGCGACCATGATGACCAGGCCCAGGATCCCGACGACCTCCGGGCTCATATCTCGACGCCGCTCGACTCGCCCATCATGTCGGGCTCGGCGCCCGGATACTCACCCAGCGCCCGCAGCACCAGCTTGAGGAAGATGGAAACGGCGTACCCCAGGGCGCCCAGCGCTGCAATGACCACGAATGGCCACACCGGCCACTGCAACACCGGCGACTCGGCCCCGGAATCCTGCTGGCGGAGGGCGAACTGGTAGAGCTGGTAGGCCATCAGCCCGATGACGATCACACTCAGTACGTCGGCGATGACGTCGAGCACCGTCTTGAACCGTTTGCCGACTCGCACGTAGAGCAGATCGACGGTGATGTGATCGCCGCGATCCTCCGAGTGGGCCAACCCGAGGAACACCACCGCGACGAGCACGAGGGCGGTGACCTCCACCGTCCCGGGAACCGGGTTGTTGAAGGCCGTCCGGCCGGTGATGTCGGCGACGGTGAGCGCCAGCAAACCGACGAGAGCGACCCCCGCCACGTAGTGCATGAACGTGTTGAAGTGGCGGATCCAGGTGACGACCCCCACCACCCGACTCCCCGACGGAGCGGGACCGGGGACGTCGGTCGTTGGTGTTTCCAGGCGGCTTCTCCCCTGCCGGGTGCAGCAGTGGGTTTGGGGTGGCCGGCTCGACCGGCCCCCCCACCCCGTCAGTTGGCGTACTGCGTCTTGATCTCCTGCATGCGGTCGTACATCTCCTGGGCGGGAACGCCCTCAGCCTCACGGGCGGCGATCCACTCAGCGGTGACTTCCTGGCCGACCGCCTGCCACCGGGCCAGCTCGTCGTCGGGAAGCACGTACTTCTCGATGCCCTCGGACTCGGCGATCTCGGACACGGACACGTAGGCCGCGTCATACACCTCGGCTGCGGTGAAGGACATCTCCCGGCCGAGGCGCTCGATCACTGCTTGCGCATCCGGGGTGAGCGAGTTCCACGCATCGGAGTTCATCACGAGATACTGCGCCGCGACGTAGCAGTCGCACTCGGTGCCGTAGCTCAGCTCCGGGTACAGCTGGAAGCTCTGCAACCCCGACACGGCGATCATGAGACCATCGATCACCCCGGTGCTCAGCGAGTCGAAGATCTGCGGAGCCGGCATACCCACCGGACTGCCGCCCATGCGCTCGATGACCTGACCCATGATCGGCGTCGGGAAGCGCAATGTCAGTCCCTCGACATCCTCGAGCGTGCGGACCTCCTTGTCCTTCGTCCACAGATCGCCGATGTCATGAACCCACAGGGCGAGGAGCTTGACATCGCTGTACTCCTCCTGGAGTGCCGGGAACTCGTCGTAGAGATCCCACAACGTCTGTGTCGCCTGTTCCGCGGTGACGAACTGGAACGGCTGCTCGATGATCTCGGTGACGGGGAAGACCCCGGCGTGATAGCCCTGGAGCGCCCACCCCAGCTCTTGACCACCGACGACAGTGTTCTCGAACGTCGCCGGAGCGTCGGCCAGCGATCCACCGGCGTGGAACTCGATGGTGACCGCACCGTCCGTCTCGGCATTCACTGCTGCGGCAAAGGGCTCCAGTGCGTTGACTTGGATCGGATGCTGCGCCGGGAACGGGTGGCCGAGATTGAGCGTCACCGGCCCGCCGAAGTCCATCGCCGCCGCGGTGGTGTCGGGGGCGGCGGTGGTGTCGGCTGCGGCGGCCGTGGTGTCGGGGGCGGCGGTGGTGTCAGCTGGTTGGGTGGTGGCAACGGCGCCCGTCGTTGCGGGAGCCGCCGTGGTGTCATCGCCCTCGCCGTCATCTGCGTCGCCACATGCAGCGACGAGCAGGGACAGCGCAGCGAGAACGAGAGCCAGACGCCAGAGACCTCGTACAGGTTTCACGATTCAACCTCCAGTACCAGCCGCAACCGAGTGCAGCTGTGCCTTCGCATTCTATGTGGAGGCTGCTCCAGCTGCCCGGTATCGACCGGGCGGCACCCCCTCGGGGTATCGTTGTCGCAGCCATGCATGTCCCGATCCTCATCGCCGGTGCACCCGAGCGCGACAGAGATCGCCGGTCGGTGACGAACCCGGCTCGCCATGGCGACGCCGTTGGCTCGTTCGACCTCGGGACAGAGAGCGATGTCGCCGCAGCCGTGGCCGCGGCGCGACGAGCGTTCCCGGGCTGGGCGACGCTGACAGCTTCTGACCGAGCGGGCGTGCTGCAGGCGGCTGCCGCGGAGATCGAGAGCGGCAACAGCTCCCGTGCCGAGCTGCTCACCAGGGAGCATGGCAAGACGCTCGCCGAGGCGGCCCACGACGTCGCAGGTGCCGCCCGCATCCTGCGCTACTACGCCGGCCTGGCGGAGCGCTTCGACAGCGAGGAGATCACCGAGGACGAGCTGGGCAAGATCGCCCGTCGCCGGCGCCCCATGGGTCCGATGGGGGTGATCGTGCCGTGGAACGCACCCGTGTATCTGGCGTACCTGATGATCGCCCCGGCGCTGCTTGCGGGGAACACAGTCGTCGTCAAGCCTCCCAGCTACACCCCACTGGCGCTGTCCGACACCCTCAGGGTGCTCGACCGTCACCTCCCTCCCGGAGTGGTCAGCGTCGTCCCCGGCTCGGGATCCGTGGTGGGTGCAGCGCTCGCCCGGCATCCCGAAGTGCGCGGCATCCGGTTCACCGGAAGCACCGAGACCGGCAAGCAGCTGATGCGCGATGCCGCCGAGACGGTGAAGAACATCGGTCTGGAACTGGGTGGGAACGATCCGGCCCTCATCCTCGAGGGCGCCACCATCTCGGACCAGCTCATCCGGGAGTTCGTGCGTGGCGTCTACGCCGGCACTGGTCAGATCTGTTACAACATCAAGCGGATCTACGTCCACCGCAGCCACTACCAGGACTTCGTCGCCCGCTTCACCGACGCCGTAGACGAACTGGTGGTGGGCGACGGGCTGCTTCCTGCGGTGACCATGGGGCCGCTCAACAACGAGCCGCAGTTCCGCTTCGTGACCAACCTCGTCGAGCGCACCAGATCGAATGGGGCATCGGTGGCAACGGTGGGTCGCCGGATCGACGGCACCGATTGGGACGCCGGGTGGTTCTTACTGCCCTCGGTCGTCACCGACCTCGCCCCCGGCGCCGAGCTGGTGGGGTGTGAGCAATTCGGCCCGGTGGTGCCGATCCTTCCCGTCGACGACGAGGCCGAAGCGGTGGAGCTGGCCAATGCGACCGAGTTCGGGCTGGCTGCGTCGGTATGGGACGACGACGTCGACCACGCCTTCGCGGTGGCCGGACGGATCGAAGCGGGCACGGTGTTCGTCAACGTGCACCGTGTCGGCGCCTCCGACGTCTCTATGGAGTTCGGCGGCTTCAAGCAGAGCGGGTTGGGACGCGGTCACGGCTGGATCGCCGTGGAGGAATGCAGCGAGCTGCAGGTCCTCGCCCACCGTCCCGGCTGGGTCGAGGCGACGACCTCGCATCAACCCGGCTGATACCCCCAAACGTCGCCGGCGACCTCGACAACGCGTGCCAGTTTGCGCCATTGATCGTCCTCGGTCAGCTCGTTGCCCTCGACGGTGGAGGAGAAACCGCATTGGTGGCTCAGGGCGCACTGGTCGAGATCAACGAGCCGGGCTGCCTCTTCGATACGGCGCTTGACATCGTCGGCGCTCTCCACGTCGGGATGCTTCGACGACATCACCCCAAGCACCACCATCTTGTCCTTCGGCAGGAACCGCAGCGGCGAGAAGTCGCCGGAGCGCTCGTCGTCGTACTCCAGGAAGAATGCGTCGACATCCATCTCGGGGAACAGGATCTCGGCTACCGGGTCGTACCCGCCTTCGGTGACCCAGGCGCTGCGGTAATTCCCCCGGCACAGGTGGATGGCCACCGTCATGCCGGCGGGACGCTCCTTGATCGAGTCATTCACCAACCTGGCGTACAGGTGGACGAGCTCGTCGGGGTCGTCACCCCTGTCGGCGGTGCGCTGGCGAACGGTGGGATCGCACAGGTAGGCGAGGTTGGTGTCGTCGAGCTGGAGATAGCGGCAGCCGCGGTCTGCCAGGTCGGCGATCTCTTCGCGGTACGCCGCAGTGAGATCGTCGAAGAAATCCTCGAGATCCGGGTATGCCTCCTGGCTGATGCCCTCTCGGCCTCCACGGAAATGCAGCATGGACGGGGCCGGAATCGACACCTTGGGGGTGCGGGTCACGACCGAGGCCAGGAAGTCGAAGTCGTCGCCTTGGATCGGTTTGCCGTGTCGGATCGGTCCCGTCACCTTCATGGTCGGCGGCTTGAGGCCGACCGTGGTGCCGTCGTCTCGGCGAAACGTCGCCAGAAACTCACCTTCGGTGACCGTGACCCCGTCGAGCTGTTCCAGAAAATCGGTGTGGAAGAACGTCCGGCGGAACTCGCCGTCCGTGATTCCGCTCAGTCCGATCTGCTCGGTGCGGGCCACCGCCTCCCGGATCGCTTCGTTCTCGACCTCGCGCAGACCCGCTGCGGTCAGCTCCCCGGCGGCATGAGCCGCCCGGCCATCGAGCACGGATTGCGGTCGGAGCAGACTGCCGACGTGATCGGCTCGAAATGGTGGTCCATCAGTCCCCACGGCACATGATCCTTCTCTCTGGTCCCTCTCTCTGGCCTCGGCTCGGTCGAATCGTAGCCAGGAGGGTCAGCGGCCGACTGCGGTTGCCAGCACCCGTTGCGGATCGACGGCGCTGCCATCGCCGACCCAGGCAACGAAGTGATCGGGGCGAACGAGCACGAGGTGGGAGCCGAGCGTCGAGGTCGTCTCGGCAGGCGCCGGAACGACGGCAAGCGGAATCCGCATCGCCGCGGCGGCCGTCGCAAAGCCATCCATTACCTCCCTGCGGTCGGGAGCAGCGATGAGAGCGAATCCGGAACCGAGGGCGGCGAACAGCTCACCGGCGGTGTCGGGTGTGGGTGGCGCCAGGTGGTGTCCGGGCCGTGCCGTGATCTCATGTGATCCCACCGCCGAGCTCACTGCCCCCCCTGGTCCGAACACGAGCGGCGAGCCCTCGTAATTCGGCTCGAACTCGGTCACCGCCCGGTTGGATCCTCGCCTGCGCTCCTCCCAAGCTTCCGCAAAGTCGGCCTCATCCCGGTTGGGATCGTGGGCTGCGATGAAGGCCCGGTCATCTTCGATGAAGGCGGCGATGAAGTCGCGGGCCGTCGACACGAACACCGCTCTGCGCTCATCCGTGTAGGAATCGAGCAGCGCCTCTCCACCCCACCCCTCCAGCGCCGCGGCCAGCTTCCAGCCCAGATTGCGGGCATCCTCCAACCCAAGATTGATGCCGTAGCCACCGTACGGTGGATGGCTGTGCGCAGCGTCACCGGCGACGAACGTCCGCCGGCTCCGGTAATCGTCGGCAACGGCGATGCGCAGATCCCAAAACCCCACGTAGTCCACCTCCAGGTCGAACGCATCCCCCACCGCGCTGGCGAGCAGTGCAGCCGGGTCGAGGGTGCTCGCAGTGGTCGCCGCGGGCACGGGGGCGTGGAAGAACCAGCTCTCCCCCACATCGACCCGGCCGAGGAAGCGCCAGTATCCGTCGAGCTCGGGATGGAGGATGTTGAAGAAAGAGGCCTCGCCGAAACGAGCGGACACGAGCTCGTGCAGCCCTCGGGAACGGAACACCAGCAGCACCATCCGGCGGTCGTGATCGGTTCGTGTCTGGGATATGCCGGCCTGCCCGCGCACCGTCGAGTGGCTGCCATCACACCCCACGGCGTACTCAGCGACGATGGTGGTGTCATCGGTGTCGATCGTCACGGAGTCGTCTCGCTGGTCGAGGCGTCGGACGGTGGTGCCATAACGGCATGAGACGGTGGGTAGCTCTGCCACCCGAGACCGCAGCACAGCTTCGGTGAGGTATTGGGGCAATCGCTCATTGCCAGCGAAGTAGAACCCGTCGACGGAGCTGCGGCGGAACCACGGATGCGCATACCGGCCGAGCAGCGTCCCGTACGCATTGACTCCCGATGCCGGGTACCCGGGTGGCATGACGCGGGCGGCACGCACCTGCTGCTCGACCCCCCACGTGCGGAAGTGCTCCATGGTGCGCTGCGTGAGGTTCTGGCCCTTGGGGATGCGATGCAGCTCGGTCTCCCGCTCGACGACGACACAGTGGATGCCCCGCTGGCCCAGCTCGATCGCCAGACCGAGGCCAACGGGACCCCCACCCACGATTGCCACTTGCGTCTCACGAGCCACGGTGCCGCCTTGTTGGTGGCATCACCGTACCCAGCGGAACGCCACGACGGCCAGATCGTCGGATTTCTCTGGAAATGAGACGCCGAACCCATGGGGAAACGACGAGAATGCCGCCGTGAAAACGCAGACGCGGACCGGAACCCTGGGCACCTTCGCCGGGGTGTTCACGCCGTCGATTCTCACGATCCTCGGCATCATCCTGTTTCTGCGGACCGGGTACGTGGTGGGCAACGCCGGGTTGCTCCGGGCGCTCGTGATCATCGCCATCGCCAACATGGTGTCCGTCCTCACGAGCTTCTCGCTCGCTGCGATCTCCACCAACATGGAGGTGCGCGGTGGGGGCGACTACTACCTCATCTCACGCACCTTGGGTGTCGAGTTCGGCGGGGCCATCGGGATCGTGCTGTTCCTCGCCCAATCGGTGTCGATCGCCTTCTATGCCATCGGCTTTGGCGAAGCAGTGGCGTCGTTGTTCGGCAGCACGTCTGCGGGTCTCGCCCAACTCATTGCCGCGGTAGCGGTGGGTGCGCTGTTCTTCCTCGCCTGGGCAGGCGCCGATGTCGCCAGCAGGTTCCAGTTCGTGGTCATGGGGATCCTCCTTGCGGCGTTGATCGCTTTCTATGCGGGAGCACTGGGCGGCTTCGACTCCGAGCTCATCACCGAGGGGTGGGACGCTCCGCCTGGAGCGCTCGGGTTCTGGGCGGTCTTTGCGATCTTCTTCCCGGCGGTGACAGGGTTCACCCAAGGCGTCAGCATGTCCGGGGATCTGCGTGACCCCGGCAAGAGCCTGCCCCGCGGAACATTCATCGCCGTCGGTCTGTCGATGCTCGTCTACTTCTCGGTCGCGGTCCTGCTTGCCGGCAACGCAAGGTCGAGCGAGCTGATCGCCAACACCGACATCATGACCACGATCGCCGTGCCGGGGTTCTTGGTGGATGCCGGTGTCATCGCAGCAACGCTCTCGTCGGCCATGGCGTCATTCCTCGGGGCGCCGCGCATCCTCCAATCGCTCGCGGCAGACAAGGTCTTCCCGATACTCAATCCGTTCGCCAAGGGGTTCGGCGAGCTGAACAACCCACGCCGGGGCGTCGTCTTCTCGCTCGTGGTTGCGCTGGCGACCGTAGCCCTGGGCGACCTCAATGCGATCGCCCCCGTCGTGTCGATGTTCTTCCTCATCTCCTACGGCTTGCTGAACTACGCAACGTATTTCGAGGCCCGCGCCAAGAGCCCTTCGTTCCGACCACGGTTCCGCTTCTTCGACAAGCGGATCTCGCTCGCCGGCGCTCTTGCGTGTTTGGGAGCGATGCTGGCGATCAACGTCCTGGCCGGCGCCGGGGCCGTGCTCGTGCTGTTCGCCATCTACCAGTACCTGCTGCGCAGCGAGCGGCCCGAGCGGTGGGTGGATGCCAGCCACTCCCACCACTTCCAGCGGGCGAAAGAGAGCATCAACGCACTCGCCGCCGAACCGGAGAGCGCCCGCAACTGGCGGCCGCAGATCCTGGCGTTCTCGGCCGACCCGGTGCGCCGGTCTCGGCTTCTTCGATTCGCCGCCTGGTTGGAGGGCGACAGCGGACTCACTGCGGCGATCCGCATCGTCGAGGGAGACGGTCTCGCGGGGAGGAGGTTGCGGGAAACCGAGCAGACGTTACTCAACGAGCAGATAGCGGAGCTGGGACTCAGCGTGCATGCTCGGGCGGTGCTCGCCGCCGACGGCATGGAGGCGCTGCCGGTGGTGGTGCAGGCGTTTGGTCTCGGGTCGCTGCGAGCCAACACGGCGCTGTTCGGGTGGCCGGAGTCGAAGGACCGGCAACGGCGCATGCTGTACATCGACGCTCTCCAAGACGTTCATCGCTTGGGGGTCAACGTGGTTTCCGTCACCACGGACGACGAGCGCTGGAGCGCCATGACGCATCGGATGGAGCGGGAGCGCCGTATCGACGTGTGGTGGCGCACCGACGACGACACCAGCAGGCTATCACTGCTCGCTGCCTATCTGTTCACCAGGACCGAGGCGTGGTCATCGTGCACCATCAGGGTGGTGTCGAGCGCCGCCGACGATGTCTCACCGAGCCGGGTGCGAGAGCAGCTGGTGGAGCTGCTGGAGCAGGCCCGTATCCGGGCGGTTCCCGAGGTGCTGGAGTATCACGACGCCGCCGCCCTCATCGAAGCGTGTGGTGACGCCGCCATCGTGTTCGTTCCCATGCGGATCCGCCGTGAGGAGATCTTTGGTCCGTTCGACATGCCCCTCGACGACCTCATGCGCGGGCTCCCCATGACTGCGGGGGTACTGGCGGGAGCACCGATCGATCTGGCTGCCGGTCCCGACTCCGGACTCCCCGGGCAGATCGCCGCCGCCGAAGAGGATCTCGAAGATGCCGAGGCGAGGCTCGCGGCCCTGCTCGGAAACGTCAAGGAGTGGGAGGAGCGCGTGCTGCATCTTCGCCACACCGCGGCAACGTCGACCAACCCGGAGGATCTGCGTGCGCTCGCCCAAGCCGAAGAGCGCTTGGCGCGTATCGGGCGGCGGGCCATGGCGGCACGAGCCAGAGTGGATGCAGCGCGGGGCGAGGTGGTGCGCCTGACCCAAAAACGCAGCTGATCGCCGGCGTCTACCATCCCGCCACGTACGTTGCGAAAGGGCCAACATGCACATCCTGGTCGCCACCGACGGCACGCTCGATCCGCATCGAGCCGCCGATGCGGTCGCCCGCTTCCATCAGGAAGGCGATTCCGTCTCGGTATTCACCGCCGTCAGCATCCCCACCGATTTCCTGCGGCGACTGGGTGACAGCGGGGTCCGCGAAGCCGCCGCCATCGCACTCGAAGCGGGTCAGGGTTTCACCGCGGGCGACCGCGCCGCCGAACGCCTCGCACCGAAGCACCCGGTCTCACCTCCACCCCCGACCGACTCGCCGGTCCTGACCGCAATCGCCTCCACCGCCGAGCTGCGCACCAAACCAATCATCGACGCGCTCGCCAAACGAGGTGTTCCCGCCAACGCCACGTGGCGCACCACTGAAGGGCACGTGGCCCGCACGGTCCTCCAAGAGCTCGAGTTGCGTCAAGCCTCGCTGCTCGTGATCGGCAGCCACGGTCAGGGGCGGTTCGAAGGGCTCCTCGGCTCGACCGGAACCAAGCTGGTGCGGCAAGCCGGGGTTGCGGTGCTCGTGCTGCGCGAGGGCCGCGCGGAGTAGCTCAACTGCCGGCCGAGTCGGCGGGCTGGGGCGGATGAACGCTCCCCGTCGCGAGAAAACCGGCCAGATTCTCGACGATGTCCCTGGCATCATCCTCGGCACCGTGGATGAAGCTCGACTTGCGTCGGCGCAAGAAGTTGAGACCGATGCGGTAGAGACCCGGTGAGGACACGACAACGCCGCCGTCGTGACGTATGTCACCCTTGCGATCGAGCACCGGGATGTCCAGCCAGGAATAGTCGGGACGGTAGCCGGTGGCCCAGATGACCGTGGCGAACTCGTGCAGACCGATGCTGAGCTGCGGCGCCTCCGGCACGATCGTCGGCGCAAAACGCTCGGAAGCGTCCACGTCGTGATCGACTCCCGTCGTCGCAGCCCACTCGTCGAAGTCGTCGAGGATCCTGATCAGCTTGAGATCCGCCAGGTTGCACACGTTGCGCAGCGACCCGGAGAGATGAGCAACGCCCTCGTCGATGGCTGCGATCCTCCCGACGAGACGGGCGCCGCCGTTGCGGAGAGCATTGAGATCGAGGGTCATGCGATCGGGTGTGCCCACGAGCTGTGGTGATGGCACGTGGCGGGCTCGAACCAGATCGTCGACCTCGTCATAGCGCTCGTCGAGTCTCCCGGTCACCTCCATCCACCACTGGATGTCCCGGCCCCGGTAGGTACGCGGCATCCGGACGTGTTCGCCCACGGCGATCGTCACGCGTCGGCCGGAGCGCTGCACCTCGTCGGCGATCTGGATACCGCTGGCCGACGCTCCCACGATCAACACTCCGCCGTCGCGGAGCAGATCGGCTCGCCGGTACGTGGCCGGGGTGAGGGACTCCACCCGGCCGGGCATGTCTGCAGCCACGGCGGGCAGCTTCGGGAGGTTGAACCCGCCGCTGGCCAGCACCACCGCCTTCGCTCGATAGGTGCCGTTGCTGGTGGCGATCTCGTATCCCGGATCACCCCGGCGCAGCGACAAGACAGCCGTGCCGGTCAGCACCGGTGCGTCGATCTTGGCGGCATACCGATCGATGAAATCGATCACCTCCGGCATGGTCATGAACCCATCCGGATCGTCGCCGTCGTAGGCGAATCCGGGAAGACGCGTCTGCCAGTTCGGCGTCAGCAGCCGTAGCGAGTCCCACCGCTCCGTTCGCCAGGTGTGTGCCACCTCACCGCGTTCCAGGATCAGGTGATCGATGGAACGCTCGGTGAGGCAGCGGCTGATCGCGAGACCGGAGTGACCGGCCCCGATCACGATGACGGGGGTGTCCACCAGGATCGGCTGACGTCTAGTTCACCGTCACCGAGACGTTCGTCGGGTTGGTGATCACGTCGAAGACGGCTGAGCGCTTCTGCGACTGGGCCACCAGCGCCTCGATCTCCTGGGGAGTGGCGTCGGCGTCGATCTCGTAGTTCACCCGGATCGAGTTGAAGCCGTTACGCACCTCGGGATCGCCGCCGAGGATGCCGAGGATGTCCATGTCGCCCTCGATCGTCGCCTTCACCGAGTTGAGCTGGATCTCCCGGTTCTGCGCCACCGAAGCCACACCGGCGGTGAGGCAGCTCGCCAGCCCGACCAGCACGTACTCAACGGGAGTGGCGCCGTTGTCCTCTGCGGCGAACACCTCGGGATGATCGGCCGAGAAGGTGAACGTGGTCTTGTGCGCCTGCTCCTCACCGAGGCCGCGGAAGCTCTCCACGACCGAGTTGCTGTGGGTGCCGTCCACCCACTCTGTGCTCGCCCGCCATGTGAACTGAGCGCCCTCGGGGGCTTCGCTCAGCGCGGTGCGGGCGTCGAGGAGCGCCTGAACGTTGACGCCGTTGTCTACGGGGGATTCTGTTGTTGTCATGAGTGGCTCGACTCCTATCGCTGGTACGCGCTCTCCGAGCGCTGCGAGCGGAATACCGCCGTCAGCTGACTCATCGACAGGCATTGGCACCGACGTTCTCGGTTGCCGCGGCTTCGTAGGGCCTGTCCCTCCACCGCTCTTGATGAGCGCGTTGTGGAGCGACAGTAGAGCAGCATCGTGACGGAAGGTCAATGCTGTATCGCGCGCTGGTTCTACGCCAGGCGGCGGACAGACCGGCTGGGAAATCCGCCCCTGGATGGATCTCCGCGAGGAGCGCTCGAATTATCCTTGAGCGATGAGTCGCGAGTTCTTCCGCGTCCACCGTAACGAGCTCATCGACGGTGCTCTTGCGATGCTCATGCTTGCGCTCAGCCTGAGCATCGTGACTGGAGTCGCCCAGCGCAGCGGCGCCGACATGCGTGCCGCCTACTGGCTGGCAGTGGCTCACTCCGCACCGGTGGCCATCCGCCGCAGCGCTCCTCGCACAGCGTTCTTTGTCTCGATCGCGGCCGGCTTCTGGTACATCGCCCTCGGCAACGACACCGTCGGCTTGGGCGTGACCATGCTGCTGATGATGTTCACACTCGCCGCCGAGACGCCTCGCCGCGAGTCGCTGCTCGGTCTGGCTGCCGCCGGGACCGCTTTGGTGGTTGCCGTCGAGTTGTCGGGGCTGCGGATGCAATTCGACACGCTCGCCGGGAATCTCTTCGTCTTTGCCGCAGCCTGGTTGATCGGCGACTCGGCTCGACGCAGACGTTTGCAGGCGGTTGCCGATGCCAGACGTGAGGCCGAACGCGCTGTCGTCGAAGAGCGTCTGAGGATCGCTCGTGAGCTGCACGACGTGGTCGCCCACAGCATGAGCGTCGTCAACGTACAGGCGGGCATGGCACGACTCCTCGTCGACGACGACCCGGAAGGCGCCAAACGGTCACTCCGCGCCATCGAACGCAGTGGGCACGAGGCACTCGAGGAGATGCGCCGGCTGTTGCAGGTGTTGCGCAGTGACAACGGAGCCCCGGCGATGCGCCACCCGGCTCCGCAGCTGGCCGACATCGACGCGCTCGTCGACGAGGCGCGAGCCAGCGGGATGAAGGTCCGCATCGAGTCGAACCGGCGCCGCGACCTCCATCCGGGCCTCGAGCTCACCGCCTACCGGGTGGTTCAAGAGGCACTGACCAACGTTCGCAAGCACGCTCCGGATGCAGCAGTGAGGATCAACTTGAGCTTCTCCGACGACGACCTCACGATCGTGGTCGACAGCGATCTGGATGAGGCGCCTGCGCAACCGTCCGGAGGTCATGGTCTCACCGGAATGCGCGAGCGCATCGAGCTCTATGCAGGCGACATGGTTGCGGGGACGACCGACGGCAACACGTTCAGCGTGAAAGTCAGACTTCCCTACGACGGAGTGCGGCTGTGACGATCGCAGTCGCGGTCGCCGACGACCAGCCACTCGTGCGAGAGGGCCTCGCCACGATCGTCGCCCGCAGCGGGGATCTCCAGTTGGTCGGCGAAGCGGCCAACGGAGCCGAAGCCGTCGAGCTCGCTCGCCGCACCCAACCCGACGTGTTCCTCATGGATGTGCGTATGCCGCTCGTCGACGGCATCGAGGCGACCAGACGGATTCGCACACACGAAGCCACGAGCGACATCCGGGTGTTGATGTTGACGACGTTCGACATGGACGAATACGTCTTTGCCGCCTTGCAGGCCGGAGCCAGCGGGTTCCTGCTGAAGGATGTGGGGCCCGAGGCGCTCACTGATGCGATCCGCACTATTGCGGCGGGCGATGCTCTGCTGGCGCCGTCCGTGACCCGGCGGCTCATCGAAGAGTTCGCCCAGCGCCCGGCGCAACGCGCCATCGACGAGACGGCGCTGCGCTTTCTCACAGAGCGCGAACGTGAGGTCGTGGGGCTGGTCGGTCGCGGGTTGTCCAACCAGGAGATCGCAGATCAGCTGTTCGTCAGCCCGGCGACGGTGAAGACTCACGTTGGCCGGGCGTTGCTCAAGCTCAACGCCCGCGACCGCGCACAATTGGTGGTTGCGGCATACGAGACCGGTCTGGTGACCCCGGGCGACTGAGCTCACCCCGCAGGGTGATTGGCGTCATCCCGGAGTCGTAGTCGAGAAAGCGCCTCTGGGTGGATGTGGCATCGCTGTTCCCGCCGTACGTTGCCGCAAACCCATCAAGGAGGTACGACATGGATGCAATCGTCATCTCCGGTCTCACCAAACGCTACGTGACCGTGACCGCGGTCGACGATCTCAGCTTCTCGGTGCCGACCGGACACGTAACGGCTCTGCTCGGCCCGAACGGCGCCGGCAAGACCACCACACTGCAGGTGCTCCTCGGCTTCGTCACCCCGGACGAGGGAAGCGCAGTGTTCCTCGGCGGCCGGTATGCGGAGCTGGAGCGGCCGGCACATCACGTCGGCGCAGTGCTCGACACGGGTTCGTTCCATCCCGGAAGGAAAGCCCGTGATCATCTGGACGTCATGGCCACTGCAGCCGGTATCGACCGGAAGCGTGTCCGAGAGGTGCTCGATACCGTCGGGTTGGCGCAGGCCGCTGACCGCCGCGTGGGCGGTTTCTCGCTCGGTATGCGCCAGCGCCTCGCCCTCGCCGGAGCGCTGTTGGGCGAACCCGACGTCCTCGTGCTCGACGAGCCGGCCAACGGCCTCGACCCGGAGGGCGTTCGCTGGCTGCGGACGTTCCTGCGGGAGTACGCAGCCGCCGGGCACACCGTGCTGGTGTCGAGTCACATGCTGGCCGAGGTCGCCCAGACCGTCGACTACGTGGTCATCATCTCGAAAGGCCGCCTGGTACGCCAAGGCACGCTCGCCGAGATCGCAGCCACTGATCCGGCCGAAGCGCATCCACTCCGGGTGCGTACTTCAGATCCCGCTCGTGCGGTGGAGGCGCTGCGCAGCGCCGGCATCACGGTCGATGTCGATGCCGCAGGAGTGCTCACCACCCACGGCGCCGGAGCCGAACTGGTCGGCAGCACCGTGGCCGCGACGGGACTCGCGGTATACGAAATGACCCGGATCGACAGCAACCTCGAGGACGCGTTCTTCGAACTGACCGGGACGATGGAAAGGAGTTCATCATGATGGCCACGTTGACAGCCGAGCGCCGCAAGCTCACCAGCATCCGCTCCCCGTGGTTGCTGGCAGGGGCCGTGCTGCTCTATCCGCTGATCAGCCTGATTGGGGCGATTCGAGCCAGCGGGGACGATCTATCGACTGCGGGACCGGAGATCGCCTTCGATCTGGTGCGTGGCGGAGCCGACGTCGCCGCCTTTGCGGCACTGGTGCTGGGGATACTCGCCGTCTCCGGCGAGTATCGCTACGGCACCATCGTGCCCTCGCTGCTGACGACCCCGCGCCGCAGCCACTTCGTCGCCGCCAAACTCGCCGTCCAAACCGCAGCAGGAGCTGCGCTGGCCGGCGGAGCCATGGTGGTCAGCGTCACGGTTGGCGGTCTCTACCTCTCCTCCGTGGGAGTCCCCGTCTTCGACATCCCCGCCACGCAGATGCTGACCGCCGTCGCCGGCGTTGTGGGGGTCGGAGCGCTCTTCGGCGCCATCGGCGCCGGGCTGGGGGCCATCGTGCGCAACCAGACCGCAGCGATCGCAGGGGCGCTCGTTTGGCTGCTGGCGATCGAAGGTGCGCTGCCGGTGGTGCTGCGCAACCCGGAGCTGCGGGAGTGGATGCTGACCGGAGCATCCGGCCGGCTGTTCCGTCTTGCGGACGCCGGACCCGAGCTCGGATCTGCAACCGAGGCCGCGGTCCTGCTCGTTGTGGTTGCCATCGTCGTCGGGGCGATCGCTGCGATCGTCACCACCGTCGCCGACGTGGAGGGCTGAGCCACATACGAGGGTCCGCCCCGACGACCGCACGCCGCGCTGCGCTTCATCCAGCCACGGCCCGCAAGGTGTACCCTTGCGGGCCGTGGACGTGATTCAGCGCAACAACGTGACGGTCTCCGGACCACGCGAGGCGCAGCCGATCATGTTCGCCCACGGCTACGGCTGTGACCAGAACATGTGGCGCTACGTTGCTCCTCGGTTCGCCGACCGCTACAAGGTGGTTCTCTTCGACCACGTCGGTGCCGGTCGATCGGACTTGAGCGCATACGACCGCACCAAGTACCACAGCCTCGACGGGTATGCGGCCGACATCGTGGAGATCATCGACACGCTCGGGTTGAGCGACGTGATCTTCGTGGGCCACAGTGTGGCTGCGATGATGGGCGTCCTCGCCGCCCGGATGCGGCCGGAGCTGTTCGCCAAGCTCATCTTGGTGGGGCCGTCACCTCGCTACATCGACGACAACGGCTACCGGGGCGGGTTCACCGCGGAGCAGGTCGACGAGTTGCTCACGTCACTGGAGAGCAACTTCCTCGGCTGGTCGGCGCAGATGGCGCCGGTGATCATGGGCAACCCCGACCGGCCCGAGCTGGGCGAAGAGCTGACCAACAGCTTCTGCAGCACCGATCCCGACATCGCCGCTCATTTCGCCGAAGTCACGTTCCGTTCCGACAACCGCGACGATCTGGCACAGGTTCGGGTGCCGGCACTCGTGCTGCAGTGCTCGGATGACGTCATCGCTCCCGATGAGGTCGGCCGGTTCGTGCACGAGACGCTCCCCAACAGCACGTTCGTCAAGCTCGCTGCAGTGGGTCACTGCCCCAATCTCAGTGCGCCCGCAGAGACCACCGCAGCGATCGAACAATTCCTGTGACGGCAGGGGCGGACGTCCCTGCCGATCGCTCCCCACGGGAAAGGGAGCTCTACGACAGAGCCCCGTGTGGGTTGGCGACGATCACCAGAAACGGCCGGATGATCGAGTGCAACGAGACGTTGCGCGAGATGCTCGGCACAGATGCTGCGCTCGCATCTGGGGGCTTTCTCGCCTTGCTCCGTCCGGGAGACCGCATCTTCTGGGACACACACGTTGGACCGCTCCTCGACATGCAGGGGCACGTGCGCGAGATCGCGATGGAACTCAGAACCGACACCGGATCAGTGCCGGTGCTGCTCAATGCCCGGAGCCAGGTACCCGGGGACCCAAGCAGCAGCATCGACATCGCCGTGTTCCCGGCAAAGGACCGGCGCTCGTACGAGCAAGAACTCCTGGCATCGCGAAGGCGCGCCGAGCAATCCGAGGCCAATGCACGAGTGCTCGCCACGACATTGCAGCGCAGCCTCTTTCCGCCGTCGCTGCCGGACATACCGGGTCTGGAGCTCGGTGCCGCCTACCGCCCGGTCGGCACGGGTGCGGAGGTCGGTGGCGACTTCTACGACTTCTTCCGGGTGACCGCAGACGACTGGATGATCGCGGTCGGCGACGTGTGCGGAAAGGGGGCGGCTGCGGCTGCGGTGACAGCCCTGGTGCGGTATTCGATTCGAGGTGCAGCCATGGAGACGGAGAGCCTCCAGGAGGTCATGCACGGTGTCAATGCGACCTTGTTGCTCGACCGATCGCACGAGACGTGTACTGCGCTCCTGGCCCGGCTATCGCCCGCCGGATCCGGTCACCGGGTCTCGGTGATCGCGGCGGGACATCCGCTGCCGCGTCTGGTCACGGCCTCGGGCCGGGTGACGCCTGTCGGCCAGTACGGCGTCCTCCTGGGAGCGTTCACCGACGTCGAACATCGCACCGATGAGGTGACGCTCGAGGATGGCGACTCGCTCGTGTTCTTCACGGACGGCGTCACCGAGGCTCGGAACGGCGAGGACTTCTTCGGCGAAACGCGCCTCGACGAGCTCCTCGGGGACGCAGGGCAGCTCACGGCACCGGAGCTCGCACGGAAGGTGGTCGGCGCCGCATTCGACTTCCAGAGCGGTGAACCCCGCGACGACGCCGCGGTTGTCGTGGTCCGGCAGGCGTCTGTGGGCAACGGCTGATCGCCCTTGTCGTGACGACGCAGGGTGGCGCCGGCGTGACGTGAGTAGTGTTGGTCTACGGGATCACCGCCGATTCGTGGACGTGCGATGAGCGATCGTTCCAATCTCGAACGTATTCGTGACGAGCTGAAGGAATTCGTCCGTCTGGAACGAACCCTGGCCGCGGTGCTGGCATTCACGCCGGTTTTCCTCATCGCATTCGATGGCTGGGAGATCCGCGACAGCATCAGCGCCTACTACGACATGGACGAGAACCAGTGGTTCTACTTCCTGCTGACCGTCGGGGCGATGCTGTTCATCGTCAACGGCGTGATCAAGGAGCAGCACAGCTACAACACCACGCTCGGCATCTTCCTCGCCGGCGTCATCCTGTTCAACCAGGACGATTGGACGGCGATCCACAACGTGTTTGCGTTCCTGTTCTTCGGCGGCAACGCCACCGTGATCTTCTTCTCGAAGACGCTGGGCTGGGTCAAGGCCGTCTTCGGGGCAGTTATCGTCGTGGCTCTCGGCCTGTTCTTCTTCGCCGACTGGTTCACACTGTTCTGGCTCGAGTGGGTGTCGCTCGGCATCGTCGCCGTGCACTACATCCTCAACACGGCGCCCCGGGTGCCATATGTGGCGCCCCAGCGTGCCGGTTAGTTGGGCTAGTCGGCGGGGTAGTACTTCAACTCGATGCGGTTGCCGTCTGGATCGCGCACGTACATCCCCGGCCCGTGACCCTGAGCCCCGAACAGCCGCTTCGGCTCCATCACGACTTCGAACTCACCGGACGCGGCGATCTCGTCGAGGTCGGTGTCCACAGAAAACGAGAGGTGATCGACGTTCTCCCCGGTGCGCTCCCCCTCGATCACGTCGATGAGGGTCGAGTCGTCGATGCGCAACGACGCAAACGGCACCTCGCCACGGCGCCACTCGTCGAGCCGAACCGGCTCGAGCCCCAGCTTGTCCCGGTACCACGCAATGGTCCGCTCCGGGTCGGCCGTCTTCAGCACCACGTGATCGAGTGATGTCACCCGCATGCCGGCAGCGTAGGCCATTGATCTGAGCCGTGAGTCACGCCGCCGGGTTGCGTACGACGCAACGCAACGGCGCATGACGCGCATTCGCTCACCCCAGAGGCTGCGGCGCCACGACTTCGCGCAGACGCCCCCTGGCCACGTCGTAGATGTGTCCAGACACGGCGAGCTCCCGTGGCACCACGTGGTTGTCCCGGAGGCGAGCTACGTCGCCGGCGACGGTTTCATCGAGATCACTGATCCCGTAGGTGGCCACGACGTCAGGTGTCCCAAAGCGAGCAGTGATTTGCTCGGCGACGTCTGGGACGGCGAAACGGGCCATCCCGCATTGCGTGTGTTGGATGATCACCAGATGCATGTTCGGTGGAGACCCGCTCGCCATCGTCATGAGTTGCCACAGCATCGCCACTTCCAGGCCGACGGTGTCCGTCACCCGGGCCCCGACGTTGCGCAGCACGAGCGCATCCCCCAGATCGAGACCGACGATGTGCTCAGGACCGAGCCGTGCATCGACACAGGTCAGGATCAGGGTCGACAGGTTGGGTTTGATGGGCAGATCACCCTGGTCGAACGAGGCGGCGAAGGCTGCGTTGCGCTGGTAGAGCGTCTCGAGGTCTGACACGTCACTCCTTTCCTCGGGGCGTGACGTTACCGAGCGCGGCCACCTCCCGGGCCGGTCTTCATCCGCACGACGCCGCATCCGGCTCCCCTCGCTGGCCGACCGTTCCTACGCCCGACTGCCAAGGACCCGGCGTCAGTCGATCCCGCGGCTACGGCGTGATGGCGAGCAGCACACCCACGGTGAGCATCGTCACGACGAGCGAGAGAACGCCCGCCCCCATCAGCACTCGCCGCAGCCCGACGAGCGCAGCGGCCGCCCCGACAACGGCGAGCGAGATCATCCGTGATGCCCACAGCCTCTCAACACGGTCAGATCTGCGGCGGTGCAGCCTCGCCCCTGCCGACGGCAGCGGATGGCCCTTGGCGTGGCCAGGTCCAGGCGTGGTAGACGATGGATGCGAGCAGTACCACCTCGACGGCGCTGCCAAGGACGTAGTAGCCCCATTCGCCGATAGCGCCCGCCACGATGGAGAGCGCATAGAGGGTGCTGGCGATGGCGTTGACAACCCGGTTGATGCTCGGTCGCAGGACCAGTACGGCGAACACCATCAGGCTCGGGATCATGATGTACAGCGTCGTCCCGACGAGGAACGAACCGTTGATTGTGAACCCGGCGATCGTGCCGGCCTCGAGATCGGCTCGGAAGTCCGAGCGGTACAAGCTGAAGATGTCGACGTAGGCGAAGACGAAGAGCACCGCCGTCCAGAGCGCAGACAGCTTGATCCTCACATTGACGGGAACTGGCTCGAACCCGGGGCCTCGGAGTGTCGAGCGGCGTGCGGTTGTGGTGGTCATGAGGGCTTCTCCAAAGTGCCTTGCCGGCGGCTCTCGCCGGACCGTCTATTGCAACTTGCCTGCGAGCAAGATGGTTTACTTAGTAATCTATAGGTTACTAAGTAAACTGTCAACGTGAATGCTGCCACCCCACCCCGACCACCGCTGAGCAGGGAGCGGATCCTGCGAGCTGCGATCGATCTGGCAGATCGACACGGGCTCGATGCGCTCACCATGCGGAGGCTGGGAGCAAGCCTGGATGTCGAGGCGATGTCGCTCTACAAGCACGTCGCCAACAAGGACGACATCCTCGACGGGATCATGGACCTGGTCGTCGCCGAGATCGAGACGCCGGTTGCCGGCACTGCTTGGCGGGAGGCCATGCGGCGGCGAGCGATCTCAGCGCGGCAGGTGTTCAGCCGACACTCGTGGGCGATCGGGCTCCTGGAAACGCGACGCACACTGGGGTCCGCCGTCCTGCGGTATCTGGATGCGGTGCTGGGCATCCTGCGCACGGCCGGATTCTCCGTCGCAGACGCCGCCCACGCTTTCTGGCTCCTCGACAGCTATGTCTACGGGCACGTCATCCAGGAAACCAGCATGCATTTCGGAACCGACGATGCCGCCGAGCCTGCTCGAGTCGTCCTCGACCAGCTCACGCCGAGCAACTACCCCCACCTCGCTGAGGCCGCCCACCACGCACTCAGCTTCGAATTCACCGTCGACGGGGAGTTCGAGTCCGGTCTCGACCTCATCCTCGACGCAATCGATCGCTCCATGGCTCCGGCGACCTGACTCCCCAGCAGCACAGGACGATCGGGGCCATCCGTTCCGGTCGCCGGGCCGGAAGGCTCTGGTGACCGACCGTCTCCGGGAAGAGCCTGGAGAGGTCGAGAGAAAGAGAGCCGTGGGCATCGTCTGGGGCCTCGTGGTCCTCGGTCTGTCTCTGCTGTGCTGGGGCGGACAAATGGTCTCCTGGCTGGCACATCCCCGTGCCGTGCGCCTCAAGCTCACCGAGAGCGAGGAATCCGTCGACCCCGCGTACTACGCATGGATGCGGGGCGAAGCCATCTGGGATTCACTCACGCTGTGGACGATGGTGGTTGCAGCCGTCCTGCTCGTCCTCGACCGGGATGCCTGGGCATATTTCGGGCTCGTGGGCGGAGGTATGTACATCTACTTCGGCGGTCTGGGGATCGCCACACGTCTGTCCATGCGAAAACGCCGAGTACGAATAGGCGATGCCGACGAAGTCGGAGTCGGGCTGGCGTTCCTGGCCATCTGGGCCGTCGTCGGAGCGATCACCGCCGCCGCTGCCGTTGTCGCCCTGGCCCCGTGACGCAGCCGGCACACAGTGAACAGGAGGACGGGTGGAGGTAACGACACTGACCTGGATCGTCGCCCTCGGCGGGCTGCTCATCATCGGTCTCCTCGGCTCGCTGCAACTGGTGGCGGTGATCCGCCCCCGCAGCGACTGGACCATCGAGAACGTGTACGGGAGCAGCCCCGAGCACACCGATCCAACGGCGTATTTCGCCTACAACCAGGGACTGGCATGGGCCGACGTGATCTTGTTTGCACCTCTTCAGATCGCCGCCAGCGTCGGGATGCTGCTCGGTGCTCGCTGGGGGTTCCTCCTGGCACTCATGGCGGCGGTCCCGTTTGTGTATACCGCCATCCCCATCTACATCTGGGATCGTGACCTCGGGTTCCGCCGCCCCACGTGGTTCTACTGGGTCGTGGTGTGGGGCATGTTCCCGGCGTACGGCCTCCTCGAGGGCCTGTATGCGTTCGGCCGGCTGATCGAGTAGTCCCGCCTTCCAGCCGTCCGCTACCGTCGGGGTATGCGTTTTCAACGGATCTCACCCGTGTTCCCGGTCCGGGACATCGACCTGGCGATCGAGCACTATCGCAAACTCGGCTTCACGGTGCGACGCTACGAGGGGCCGGATCCCTACGCCTTTGCCGAGCGCGGCGGTATCGAGATCCACTTGGCCCAGGTTGGCGACCTGAAGCCGAAGCGGAACATGAGTGCCATCTACCTGTACGTCGACGACGCCGATGCTCTCTACCGGGAATGGAGCGATGTGGCCATCGAAGGGCGCCTGGTCGAGCCGTCCGACACGAGCTACGGCTTGCGTGAAGGGGCGTGTCTCGATCGGGACGCCAACCTCATCCGCTTCGGCTCACCCATCGATCAGCACCACGAGACTGCAGCCCGATAGTCGTCCGCACCTGCTCGAGCTCAGCAGTGCGTGCTCGGGTCAGCAGCGCCGACCACGTTTCTCCACATCGCGGCGGCTTGGCCCGCGATCTCACCGACCGTGACGATATCGCCATCCACGCCGCTCTTCTCCGCCCAGGCCTCAGCCGCCCGACGGCTCGCAAAGAAGTTCACCATGGGACACCATGACTCCCGCACATTCCCGGCCAGACCACCACCGAGGATGAAGATGTGGGCGTCCCCATCGGGCGCACCCTCGACAAAGCGGACCAAGATGTCCTCGTCGCTGGCGGGGTCGGTGGAGTAGACCACACCGTCGGCTTCCAGCACCCCGAGAATGCCGACGGCATCGAGAGCACACCAGGTCCATTTCGTGACGCCACCGATCTCCAGCCGGTGGCGGGTGGGTGCGATACTGAGTCCGGCAATACCGAGGAGGCGCCCCTCCTCATCGAGTTGCACCCGCCCCAGTGCGACGACATCTTCGATCACCCTGGAGAGTGTTGACATACTCACCCCGGCGCACCGAGCCCACTCTTGCCGGCCGACGGGACCAGTCCTGTCGAGGAGCAGCCTGAAACCGGCCGAACGCACGGCAGCAACCTCGGGTTCGAAATCCTCGCCGAGGAGCATCTCCACAGCTCTTGATGTGCGGCCGTCGCTGCTTGGCTGATCGCAGGTGGTCATCGCTCGAGCTGCCTCTCTTCGATCCAGACGCCTGTTCCAACGCATCGATATTGGTCGATGGGAATAACCATCGGTCCTCGCCGATTCATTCCCGAGAAGGACCGGGGCTGACTGAATGGACCAGTTGAAGGCTCGACAACGGGCTCGTGTGCGCTTTGGTGCCATCGCCCTCGGACTGCTCGTGGTCGGGATTGCGGGCTACGTGGGGTTCGTTGCCTTCGTCGGCGCCGAACGAACCGTTGCGGGTGGGGTCTTGGCGTTGGCCGCCGGGACAGGATTCGCCGCCTTCTTCTCACCCTGCTCGTTCCCGTTGTTGCTCACATTCCTCAGCCGACGTGCCGCCGACTCGGCCGCCGCGGCGCTGGCGAGCGCACTTCGGGTGGCTGCTGGAGCGACGATGTTGCTTGCATCGGTGGCCGTGGTCATCGCGTTGGGAGGCACGGCGCTGGGCGCAGTCGTCGAGTTCGACAGCGTCGCCGGGCGTGTGCTCCGACTCGGGATCGGAGCGACATTGGTCATCCTCGGACTCGAGCAGGCCGGTGTGTGGCCTCGGCGGATGCAATGGATGGATGGGGTTGCCGGCACCTCGGCTCGACTGCTCGACCCGGTCCGAGTCACCAACCCCGCCCGCCGCGACGTCCTCTACGGTCTTGGCTATCTCCTCGCCGGGTTCGGGTGAACCGGCCCGTTGCTGGCCGGTCTGGCCGCACAGACGATCACCGTCGGAGTCACCCAGACCCTGTGGGCTTTCGGAACAACGATCCTGGTCTTCGCTGGGCTGCTGCTAGCTGCCGCCGTGACCGTATCCACCCTGAGCCTCGACACGTTGGGATCCATCCGCATGGCGGGACCGGTGGTCAAGCGATGGAGCGGGTACGTACTGCTCATCGTGGGCACTTGGTTCATCGTCCTCGCAACGATCGCCGACCCCGTGCTTGGACGGTGACTCTCGGTCAGGTCGAGGTGTACCGTCGGTCGAGGTGCGCGCACATGCTCTCCGCTGACTACACAAACCGGCGACACACACTTCGGACCGCCATCGGCTCGAAGTGGTCAGCGCCATACGCAGGAAGGGACCTGAAGCCATGGTGACCAACATCGATCGCAGTGAGCTGGAACGGCTGATCGCCACCGGAGATCCCCAGATCGTCGACGTGCTGCCCGACGCCGAGTACGACGAGTCGCACATCCCGGGGGCGGTCAACATCCCGTTGCGAAACCTCACCGCCGAAACCGTGACGGTGCTGCGGCGGGACAAGCCCGTGGTGGTGTACTGACACGACGGGTTGTGAGACATGTCTCCACGAGCCGCGTGCCGGCTCGAAGCACTTGGATTCGAACGGGTGTACGACTACACGGCCGGGATCGCCGACTGGAAGGCCGCCGGGCTTGCCACAGAAGGCTCCTCGACCGGAGCGCAGCACATCGCCGATGCGACGCGCGGCGATGTCCCCACCTGCACACCCGAGGAAACGATGGGCGCCGTCTCGGCTCGGACCAGATCAGCCGAATGGGACGAGTGCGTGGTCGTCGATTGCGACGACCTGGTAGTCGGCCGGTTGCGCACCCGAGCCTGGGACGCCGACGACGGCGCCACAGTCGAGCAGACCATGGAATCGGGACCGACAACCGTCAGACCCGACCAACTGCTCGAACCTCTTGTCGGGCGGATGCGAGAACGGGGAACCCAACTCGTGCTCGTCACCACTCCCCAAGGCGAACTCATCGGAGCAGTCATCCGCGAGGAGGCCGAGCAACTGCTGGCCGGCACCCCGCCCGAACGGATCTGGCAGGACTGCGACGGATGCCCGGGGCGGTGGACCGAGAGTGCCTGAACGACCCGGCGATCTCTTCACCTCTGCGGCATCATGTGCTCCGGTGCGTGGAAGGACCTGGAGGCGGTGCCGGTTCTCTCATCGAACGTGCCCTCGTAGACGACCAGCCCATCAGTGAGCCACTGGTAGGCGTCGTGATCGGTGACAAACCGCACGGTGGAAGCAACCGTCCATTCGGGGTCGTCTCTGCGGCGCAGGGCGAAACCTCGAGCCTCGAACTGAAGAGTCGCGCCCCCTTGGGTTTCGATCACGCCGCGGGGGTAGGTGCGGCACACCGAACGCCCCTGATCGGCTCGTGACCGGCGATGTTCCCGACCATCCCTGGATCCCATGCGCAGTCTCTTCGAAGAAGGACCAACGCAGTATGCCCTCGAGGTGTGGACCGCGGATCGTGCCGGTTCCGTTCCCCAGCAGCCGGCCGGGAACGACGTCCGGCTCGACCACCGGGGCCATGTCGGACACGTACGTGAGATCGGCGTCACCAAGATGTAGGTAGGACATTCGGCCGCAACCTTCCGTCATCCGTTGACCACGGTGTAGATGTGCCAGGTCACCTGAGCGAGGAGCCCTTCCTCTTCGAGCATTTCCATCTCGCCCTCGGCGACATAGACGTGCTCATTGAGCCACTGATACCGGTCGTCGCCGGTCTCGAACGTCGGCGTCGCCATGATGTACATACCGCCTCCCTCGTCGGCCGGCAGATGTCGCCACACTCCCCGGTTCTCGAAGTAGATGACCGCACCGTCGTCGGTCTCGAGGGCAAGTCGGATGTCGAGGCGCATGGTCCCGGCAGCGTCGGCCACCGGCCAGTCGCCACCACCGGGAAGGAACCGGCCCTTGAGCCTGGACCCCTCGAAGGTGCCGTCTGCGGCGTTGTAGATGTAGCGGGTTCCGTACGGTCCATCTCCCGCATCCAGGTAGGGCGAGAACAGCCTGCCTTTCAGGTCGACCAGATGTTCGAGCTGCATGGCGATCCCTTTCTCCAGCTCCGATAACTCTCTCGCCTCGACATTGCATCGAGGTTTCTCGATGGATCAAACCATCGAGGTTTCTCGATCATTCCGGGTAAGCTGAGCTAACTCATGGATGGGTGCACCCTGGCTTGCTGCAATCCCGCCGGACAACCAGCCGACCCCGAAGTCATCGACGACCTGGCCGCTGGCTTCAAGGCTCTGGGGGACCCTCACCGGGTGGCGGTCGTAGATCTGCTGCTCCGTGCCGGGGAACCGGTGTGTGTAGTCGACATCGAGGGCCACCTGCCTCTGGCACAGTCCACGGTCAGCTATCACCTCAAGTTCCTCGTGGAAGCCGGGGTACTCGACCGAGAACGGAGAGGCCGGTGGATGTACTACGCCGTGCGACCCGAGCGGCTCAGCCAGCTCGAGAAGGCGCTGACCGGATTCCTGGAGGCGGCCGGAGCGGGTCCCGACCAAGTCTCCCATAGCGTGACCCGCTAACGCAGGGCATCAGACACCGCCACGACGTTCGTCGGCTGCAACCCTCAGATCGCGCCAATCGATCACGGCCAGTCGGGCCGCCTGCGTCAGCTTCTCGATGCTCCCCTCGCTCAGCAGGAGCACATCTTCGATGACCCCGTCTGACGGCGAGACCTCGCCATAGGCGTCGTGCCATGCCAGCTCGAGCAACTCGAGGAGATCGAGCGCTGCCGGTGCCCGTTCTTCGCCGAAGAGGTCGACCACTCCGGCCTCCCTCTGTCTCCGCCGTGCCGCCCGACCCACAACCATCCAACCATTGTGCCCCTCCCGTCAATCTCCGCAAACCGTGCATCGAGTTTCATCTCAGAAGTGACCTCGACGGGCTCAAGACGCTGGCGATGGGCGTATTCATCCCAAGTGAGGGCGCCAGGGGTGGCGAGGCCGGAGAGCTCGTCTACTACCACCTCATCGATTGACCCAACGAGCGGTGTGCCGTTGATCGGACCGCTGGCCTACCTGCTGCCTGTTCACGGGTCGTCTGGTCATTACAGGCTGTAGTCGAGTAGAACGGAACCGTCGTCGAAACGACGTGTCGTGTTGAGAGCGAGGTCCACCCGCACTGCGTCGAGGAGGGCAGAGGTGCCTCCACCGACGATCGTCGGGACCAAGCGCAGGAGATGAGATGAGGTTGGCCATCGCATCCTCCTGATTGCTCGTACCCATTCAATACCGACAACAGGAGCACGAGAATGATCGGACGGTGATCGGCGGAGGAGTGCGTCTTCCCAACGAGAAGCCGCAGCCCCCGGGTAGAGGGGGCTGCTCTCAGCTTGGTCAGATGGGATCAGGCGTCGGTGTAGACGATCTCTCCCGCCATACCGGCCTCGTGGTGCCCGGGGATCAGGCATCCGATGTCGGTGTAGAGAGTCATGTCGTGGGGAACGGTGAACATCAGTTCGCCTGTCGCGCCCGGGGTGAGCTGAATGTACAGGTCGCCGCCCTCGTCGTGGTGGCCCCCCTCGTCGTCATGGTCTTCGTGCCCCGAGGCGATGTGCTCCTCGATTCGATGGTCGTTCGAGAGCCTGAACTCATGGTCGACGAGACCGCTGTTAGTGAGGACGAACACCACCGTTTCACCGGCGGTCAGTTCAACACTGGCCGGACTGAAGGCGAACTCGGTCATCTCGACCTCGATGACGCGGTCCGCCTCGGTAACCTCGTGGGCGGCCTCACCCTCGTCCTCGTGG